>CANQDX010000043.1 GCA_947594065.1 uncultured Clostridia bacterium | reverse complement strand
AAGTTAAGCTCTAAAGTGCCGAAAATACTTGTGGGGTTCCCTGCTGGAAAGATAGGTCGTCGCCAGTTTTTTTTATTGTTATAAAATATTGAGATACATTGAAAGTATCTCTTTTTTTGACTTTAACGCTATTTTATGATATAATTATTGTATAGTTCTTAGAATCCATAATTTAGAAAAAACAAAAAAATAATACGAAAGGAGAAATTTCTAAAATGGATGTGTTCATTTACATTGATGAACAAAAGCAGTGGTGGACTGCAGAGGGATTTATGAGAGGAGGAAATATTTCTGTAATAGAAAAATTTCCAGAAGCCATCAGAAACGAAACGTGGAATGACGAAAACATTTTTCGTATCAATGGCCGTGCTCCCATTATCGTCGGCTTTGATGATGATGGCACGGTATTGGAAATCCCCGCAGGAAACAGAAACGTCTGCTTTAACTAAGCAAAAAGGTCACACAAAATTGTGTGACCTTTAAAATATTAATTTATTGATTTTAACCTAATATTATGATATATTATCTATGAGAAAAAAAGAATTAGTTTTCAACACTATAATAGAGGAAAGGAATTTGTATAATGTTAAAATGTTCATTATGCAAGGAATAAAAATGTGTTAAAGTATAGAAAAGAAAATTTAGAAGCAATTAAATATACAAAAGAACATCGAAAAGCTTTTAAAATGATAGAAAAACAATTATTAGGGCATAATACGTGGAGAAGTTATGTACACGACTTAGATAAAGTTATATTACATAATTTTTTACCACACGATAAGGTGAAAAAGTTTCATTTAAAAACTGCAAGACATCACGATAATAAAATTAAAAAGAATAGAAATGACTATATAGAAATGATTGTAGATTGGGAATGTGCAAGATATACTAAGCCAGATAAACCATTAAATGCTTATGATACCTTATATAAGTTTTATCCCCATTTGGAAAATCAAATTTTACCGTTATTAAAAGAATTTAATTTAGACCATCATACAGAAAAAAGATAGAAAGAAGTGATAAGATGAGCAAAATAATGTGGAAGCCAGGAATATTTGAATACCCAATTCCTGCTGTAATGGTATCTTGCGGAACAATGCAAAAATCTAATATTATTACAGTTGCTTGGACAGGTGTAATAAATACAAATCCAGCAATGGTGTATATATCTATAAGACCAGAAAGGTATTCACACGATATTATACAAAAATCTAAAGAATTTGTAATAAATCTTACAAACGAGCAATTAGCTTTTGCTACAGATTGGTGTGGTGTGAAATCAGGAAAAGATATTGATAAATTTGAAAAAATGCATTTAACAAAAGAAAAAGCAGAATATGTAAAATGCCCTACGATAGCTGAATCTCCTGTTTCTATTGAATGTAAAGTAAAAGAAGTCAAAAAATTAGGAAGCCACGATATGTTCATAGCAGAAGTATTAGCCATTCACGCAGATGAAAGGTACTTTGATAAAAAAGGAGCATTTGATATTTCAAAATGTAATTTAATTGCCTATGCAAATGGAGGTTATTATACCTTAGGAAAGAAAGTAGGCAAATTTGGCTATTCTGTACAAAAAAAGAAACGCAAAAAGTAAATATTCATAAAATCTATTGACAATGGTGAAAGATGGAAGAGAGAGATAATTTTTATATCTTAATATAACATTTTTCTTTGATAAATTTTTTTATTTGTTTTTCGTCTTTTCCTTCATAATATGGAATAAGCAAATCTTTAAATTCTTCTGTAAATTCTGCTGGAATTACTATAATTCCTTTTCCTTTTGAAATTAAATAATGGTTACTATATATTACTGATGTCCTTTTATTTCCATCTATGAATACTTGTTTTTTCATTGTGTATAATAAAAGTTCTATTGCTCTGTCAACATCATCTAATTTTTTATTAAAGATTTGTCCTAATTCTTCTTTTATAATGCTTTCAATCGGTAAATCTGGTTTCCATATTGTTCCACTTATAGTTACAGGCACATTTCTAATCTTACCTGCTGAATAATAAAAACCTTCTTCTACTATTTTGTTAATTTCACATAATAACGCAAAATTCGTATCACTTAAAATAACATTTTTATTTAATATAAATTCCCAAGCACGTTTTAAATTTACTATTTTCATTATATCTTCAGATGTCATATTATTTACTTTTCCACCTTCAATAATACTTTCAGTATCTGCAAATGTAGTTGCTACACCTTCTAATATAGCCTGTTTATAAATGGTATCGACTAAATGCTTTTTTGCAAAATCTATATTTTGTTCTACTTTTTCAGAAAGTTCTTTTTCAATATAATTCAATTGTTTTAATTTCTTATTTATTTCTCTTAATTGTTTTTTTAATTCTTTTGCTTTAATACTATTATTTAATACTAGATTATATAATTCCTCAGAGTATTCTCCAACATATTTTGTTAAAGCGATACCGTCTTCTCTATAATGTACATAGATATATTTATTTGAATCTTTTTCTCTTATTTCAACTGAACCATAAGCAAGTGAGTGTAATTCATATTCAAGTAATTGTTTATTTTGAAGAAGTTCCATAATTTCCATTTTTTCTTCCATACTTTTCCTCCTTACAAATGTGAAACTTTTTTTCAATTTTTCAAAAGTTTTGTTTCACATATATATTATACCACAAAACTTAAAAAATGTGAAACATTTTTTAAGTTTTTCTTCAATTTTGTTTCACATTTTTTTTTATTCCATTCCTTCTATTACGAATTTTTTCTAAATTTTAAGTTTTTATACCATTACAATCATCTTTACCATAATATAAAAAATTGAAAAAAAGAATTGACATTTGAATTAGATTCAAGTATAATAATTATAAGAAGATGAACGACCACAGAAATGTGGCGTGCCAATAGTTAAATGTTAAAAATTTATGAATACATCTCTACTACTGACCAGACAGAGGTGTATTTTTTATGTTGTCAAATTTTCTTATTGTAACAACTAATGCAACAAATAAGCTAATTGCGACAACAGTTACCATTACAAGTTCAATAAAAAATATGTATATAAAAAATAAATAAACCTGTTCAAATAACATACGCATCGCCCCCTTTCTCGGATAGCGACACGCCACACTCTGTTTTGTTCATCTTTGAATTATATTATACAAAATAAATTTTAAGATGTCAACCAAATGTTCGCATTTTCTTTGAATTTTTGAAAAATAAACGTTTTGATGAGTTTTCATATAGAAATGAAATATGACAGATTTATATTATTTACAAAAATTGTGCTAAATTGGTTGACAAACCAGACTAAATGTGTTAGAATATTCCAGTATATGTTTTAATTGCATATACTCACATCGTTTCAAATAAAAAAGCCTAAGTGGCTACGGAGGTGTATAAAAATGGCAGCAAAAGGACCAAGAGAAAATATTACATTAGAATGTACAGAATGTAAAAGAAGAAACTATATGACTTCAAAAAATAAAAGAAATAATACAGACAGATT
>CANQDX010000042.1 GCA_947594065.1 uncultured Clostridia bacterium | reverse complement strand
GGAGAAGGTTGGTATCAAGAAGAAGGAAAAGAGGCAGTAAGCCTTAAACCTGGAATGGTTATTACAATTCCTGCAAATGTAAAACATTGGCACGGAGCAAAAAAAGATTCGTGGTTTAGTCATATAGCAGTAGAAGTACCTGGGGAAAATACTTCTAATGAATGGTGTGAACCTGTTACAGATGAACAGTATGATAAACTATAATTAGCTTGAAAAAAAATAACTCACAAAAAAATAATCTCCTTCATAATATGTAACAAATATGAGGGAGGTTATTTTTTAATGGATTATGAATTAATGATGAACGGAACGGTTAGAATAGGAATGATGGCTCCAAGTTTTGAAGCGGTAACTACAATGGGAAAAATATCTTTAGAAAACTATAGAGGAAAATGGACAATTTTGTTTTCGCATCCACGGAGATTTCACACCGGTGTGCACAACAGAGATTATTGCATTTGCAAATGCTAATTCATTTTTTGAAGAAAGAAATGCTTGTTTACTTGGGTTAAGTGTAGATAGCAATGCATCACATTTAGCTTGGCTGTATGATATTTATTTAAGAACAGGAGTAAAAGTCCCTTTTCCAATCATTGCAGATAGAAATGGTCAAATTGCAAGAAAATATGGAATGATTTCAAGTGATGTAAGTAATACAGAAACTGTAAGAAATGTGTATATTATTGATCCAGAAGGAATTATAAGATTAATTTTAATTTATCCATTAAATGTAGGAAGATGCATACCAGAAATTTTAAGAGCATTAGAAGCTTTGCAAATTGCAGATAAATGTAAAGGATCAACTCCAGCAAATTGGACTGTAGGAGCACCACTTATTCAGCCAGCACCTACAACTTTCAATGGATTATTAGAAAGAAGTGAAATGGTAAAAAATGAAAAAAATGGAATGAGTTGGTATTTAAGCTTTAAAAATCCAGAAGATTGCAAAGAAAATAGAATTGAAAGTAAAAATATAAAAAAATTAGAAGAGAAAAAATAATTTTGTTATAGAAACATAAAAAATGACACATACTAAAAATATATAAATTTTAGGAGGTTATTTTTATGGACGATAAGCAAAAAATAAATTGTACAGTAGAAAGCTGCAAATTTAATAATTGTGAAAAACAAATGTGCGAATTAAAACAAATTGTAGTATCTCCAATGCCAGATTGTGATACAAAAAAATGTGATGAGTCAATGTGCTCAAGCTATGAATATCACGGAGACAAATAGAAGAAACTTGTATATGGCTTGAATCTTTGAGCTACAAAGTCAGAGCCCAAGAATTCAAGGTATGGGTTTCCTGGTAACCAAGTCCATCGTCTAAAATGGACAACAAACAGCACCTTTTCAATCGAAAAGGTGCTGTTCGCAATTATGAAATATTTATTTTATGACCACTTTTTTTATCACATAATCTTCAAAAAAAAAACCTCTTTCGAGGAAAAGAAATAATTTTCTTTTTTCATTTTGCTAGTTGTCTTTCTTAGTATCTGTACATAAGCACTGACCAAATGTCATAATCTGATATGCAACAAAGAAGTCTATGTCAAAGAGTTTAGTAGCTCCCCAAGTTGCAAACAGTGTAATTGCCAATGTAACAGCTGTAACTAATACTAGGAGAAAAGATATTCCATTCGCCTCTGCTAAATTCCCACTAGCCAAACTTGCAATTACGAGAATTACAATAAAGGCTAAAATAATAAGGATATTAGCACCGAGGTTGATGTAAAGAAATGCCTTTCCCTGTTCAGTCCAGCCAAACACGTCGGATACCAAGAAGCTGAGACCAAAGTAGATGAACCACAAAGCAAATTTTTTTAACATAATTATGTCCTCCAATTCTTTTATTGTTGTTTTCTTGTTATATATGCAAAACCAAAAAGTAAGAGGGTATTTCCTCCACTAATTAGTGAATAAAGGAATTAATATATATAAAATTTTTATAAATATATTATACTATATTTTACATAAAAAGTCAAATTCTCGGTATTTTGGGACGGTACATCGCATAAAATAAAAAATGTTTTTATAGAACATTAAATTCTATAAAAACACTTACTTTGGTGCGGATGAAGGGACTCGAACCCCCACGCATTGGCACTGGTTCCTAAGACCAGCGCGTCTACCAATTCCGCCACATCCGCATAATAAATTAACAATATTTATAATAGCACAAATATAATGTAGTGTCAATATTTTTAAAAAATTTCATAATAAAAATTCTTCTTATATTGAAAAATAAGCTAAAATCAAATATAATAATAACAATTCATAAAGAAAGGAAATTCCTCTATGGAAAAAAATGAAGAGTATATAGTAGATATAATAGATAATGGCTATGATGGAGAAGGAATAGCTAAAATTGATAATTTTACAGTTTTTATTCCAGGAGCAATAAAAGGTGAAACTGTTAAAATTTTAATAGTGAAAGTAACTACTTCTTATGCATTTGGAAAAATACAAGAGATAATAAAAGAAGCAGATAGTAGGGTTATGAATATAGATTGTGATACATATAAACGATGTGGAGGATGCAATTTAAGACATATAAAATACAATGAGACTTTGAAGATTAAAAAGGAAATTGTTCAAAATTTGGTAGACAAAAATTTAAAAACAAAAATAGAAGTAAAAAATACTATTGGAATGGAAAATCCTTATCATTATCGAAATAAGGCACAATATCCTGTTGGATTAAATAAAAATGGAGAACCTATAATAGGTGTATTTGCTAATAGAACTCATAATGTAATTGAGTCAAACGAGTGTAAAATACAAAATGAAGAGTCAGAAAAAATTGCAAAATATATATGTGAATTTGCTAAGAAAAATAAAATTTCTGTTTATGATGAAAAAACAGGAAAGGGACTATTAAGACATATTGTAATAAAAGTTGGAGAAAAAACAAATGAAATAATGTGTATTTTGGTTATAAATGAAAAAAGTATATTGTGTGAGAAACAATTAGTAAAAGAACTAATTGCTAACTTTCCAAATATAAAAACAATTGTAAAAAATGTTAATACCCAAAATACAAATGTAATATTAGGAAAAGAAAATATTATTATCTATGGAAGTGGCTATATTTACGATAAACTAGGAGATTACACTTTTAAAATATCGCCCCTTTCATTTTATCAAATTAATCCAACTCAAACAGAAAAATTGTATAATATAGCATTAGAAAAAGCAGAATTAACTGGAAAAGAAATTCTGCTAGATTTATATTGTGGAATTGGTACTATTGGAATATTTATGGCAAAAAAAGTAAAGCAAGTTTATGGAATTGAAATTGTAGAAGATGCAATTTGCGATGCAGAAGAAAATTGTAAATTAAATGGCATTACCAATGCAAAGTATTATGCAGGAGACACAGAAAAATTGCTTGAAAAACTGGTGGAAAAAGAAAAAATAGAGCCAGATGTAATTGTAGTAGATCCTCCAAGAAAAGGGTTGGATAAAACAACAGTACAAAATATTAAAAAACTAAAACCTAAAAAAATAATATATATTAGTTGTAATCCAGCCACATTAGTAAGAGATTTGTCTTATTTAGAAGAAATTTACGAAGTAAAAGAAATACAACCTGTAGATATGTTTCCATTTACAAGTCACATTGAGTGTATTACTGTTATACATTTAAAATAATAGCTAGAAAGCAATAACAACAACTATTTTAGAAAAATGTTAAAAATGAGAAATACAGATGTTTTAAACACACAAGGAATTATGCCTGGTTGAATCAGTAACAAGTAATAAAGCTGAACCATTTAAATTATGGCTAGCTCAAAATCGATTAAAAGAAGATAGAAAAGTTGCAAAAGCAGGAGGAGAAAAAATAATGAACAAGATTATTCCAAGTAAATTAAATATAGGTGATGAAATAAGAGTTATTGCACCATCTAGAAGTATGTGCATATTAAAAAATGAGATTATAGAAACTGCAAAAAGTAGATTAGAAAATATAGGATTTAAAGTAACATTTGGAAAAAATGTATTAAATTCAATA
>CANQDX010000041.1 GCA_947594065.1 uncultured Clostridia bacterium | reverse complement strand
ATTTAAAAAAGAAATAAAAAGAATAATTGCATAAAAATATATATTGGATGTTGTTGCTATTGAATTTTGAATGGACAATAACAAATAAATTTCAAAAAATACCAAAAATCTCTTGACAAAGTATAAAATAGAAAGTATAATTTATACTTGTCAGGAGAAAGTTATGCAGGTGTAGTTCAATGGTAGAACCTCAGCCTTCCAAGCTGATGACGCGGGTTCGATTCCCGCTACCTGCTCCAGACTTTTCAAATCCTGACACATTTTATAATGACCGCCTTTAGCTCAGTTGGTCAGAGCAACCGGCTCATAACCGGTGGGTCCTAGGTTCGAATCCTAGAAGGCGGACCATTTTTTACTTAAATTAAATTTAAGTAAAGAATAAGGGTAGGTGGCCGAGTGGTTAATGGCACCAGACTGTAAATCTGGCCGCGTGAGCGTACGATGGTTCGAATCCATCCCTGCCCACCAAAAAGAAAAATCATAGCGAAGCTATGGTTTTTATTTTTGATTTAAAAAGGGAGGATTCGAAAAGGACGTGCCCGAACGAAGTAAGGGCAAAAACAGTCCTGTGGACTGTTTTTAGGACGCGGCTTGCCGAATCCATCCCTGCCCACCAAAAAGAAAAATCATAGCGAAGCTATGGTTTTTTTTTATTTTTTGTATGTAAAATAAAAAAAGTAGGTATACTTCTTTTAAAGGAGTGATGAAAATGAAAGAAAAAAATAAAAGAGAAAAAGAAGATGCTACCAAATATGGAGAGTTTGTGTCATCCTATTTTGCTTGGAAAACATTAGAAGAGCAAAAAGAAATAGCTAATAAATTAGCAAACATAACGGACGAAGAAAAAGAATAAAATATATTATTCTAATTTGTGGGGAGACTAATATGATATACAAATTTAGTGAAGCATCTAAAAATGCATTAGAAAGTGCAGAAAGACTTGCAATTGAATTAGGACATAACTTTATTGGAACAGAACACATTTTATATGGTATTGCTTTAGAAGAGAAAGGGTTAGCATATAAGGCGTTAAGTAAACAAAATGTTGAGTCAAGCTCTATTTTTAATAAAATAAAAGAAATATTGGGAGAAGGAAGAGCAAAAATAAATAAAACAGAAGGCTTTACACCAAGAACTAAAAAGATTATAGAGAATTCATTCCAAGAAACAGAAAAAAATTTTTTAACAAGTATTGGTACAGAAACTATTTTACTTAGTATATTAAACGATAAAGACAATATGGCATTTAAAATTTTATTAGAATTAAATGTAGATATAGATAAGTTATATGAAGATGTATTCAAAATGATTTCGCAAGTGGAAGAATTAAATAGAGAAAAAAAGAGCAAAGGAAAACAAAGCTATACAAATGGAATTTTAGGTCAATATGGTACTGATTTGAATAAACTAGCAATGGAAAATAAAATAGATGCTGTAATAGGAAGAGATAAAGAAATAGATAGGTTAATACAAATTTTATCTAGAAGAACAAAGAACAATCCGTGCTTAATAGGAGAGCCGGGAGTGGGAAAAACAGCAATTGTAGAGGGCCTAGCTAAAAGAATTGTAGAGCAAAATGTTCCTGAAATGCTTAAAGATAAGATTATATTTAATCTAGATTTAATTTCCATTATAGCTGGAGCAAAATATAGAGGTGATTTCGAAGAGAGAATAAAAAAATGTTTAAATGAAGTTAGAAAATCAGACAATATTATTTTATTCATAGACGAAATTCATACAATTGTAGGTGCAGGAGCGGCAGAGGGTGCCATTGATGCGGCCAATATTTTAAAACCAATTTTAGCAAGAGGAGAAATTCAATTAATTGGGGCAACAACCATAGATGAATATACAAAGTATATAGAAAAAGATGCTGCGTTGGAAAGAAGATTTTGCCCTATTACTGTAAACGAACCTAGTCTTGCTGAAACTGTTGAAATTCTTAAGGGCTTGAGAAGTCAATATGAGAATCATCATAATGTAAAAATAAACGATGAGGTAATAGAAGAATGTGTAAAATTAGCAGATAGATATATATACGATAGATATATGCCAGACAAAGCAATAGATTTATTAGATGAAGCAGCATCAAAGGTGAGAATGAGAAATTATACTGTGCCAGATAAAATAAAACAGTTAGAAGAGGAAACAGAAACTATTAGAAAAGAAAAAAACAAAGCAATTGCAGAGCAAAATTTTGAAATGGCAGCTCAATTAAGAGATTCTGAAATAGAAAGTAAAAACAACTTGGCAAGCAAAAAAGAAGAATGGAGAAATCAAAATATAAAAACTAAAACTGTAATGAAAGTTGAAGATATAAGAGAAATTGTGTCAAACTTAACTCACATACCTATTACACAATTATCTAATACAGAAAATGAAAAATTAGTATCTTTAGAAGGAGATTTACGTAAAAGAATAATTGGCCAAGAAGAAGCTATTTCTAAAATTTCAAAAGCAATTATAAGAGGAAGAGTAGGAATACACGATCCCAATAAACCAATTGGTTCTTTTCTTTTCTTAGGTCCAACTGGAGTTGGAAAAACAGAATTAACAAAAGCCTTAGCATATAATTTATTTGGAAGTGAAAAGTCTATTATTAAATTAGATATGAGCGAATATATGGAGGCATTTTCTACATCAAAAATAATAGGGTCACCACCAGGATATGTTGGCTTTGAAGAAGAAACAAGTTTAACGAAAAAAGTAAGAAAAAATCCTTATTCTATTATCGTTTTAGATGAAATAGAAAAAGCTCATCCAGATGTTTTAAATATTTTATTACAAATTTTAGATGAAGGAATTTTAACAGATTCTAGTGGAAGAAAAATAAATTTTAAAAATACTATGATTATTATGACTTCTAATTTGGGAGCAGAAAAGCTTACTAGAGAAGGAAAAATAGGATTTGGAAATAATAGCAGTGTTGAAAACAATAAAGTAATTATTAATGAATTAAAAAAAGAGTTTAAACCAGAGTTTATTAATCGTATTGATAATATTGTTATTTTCAATAAACTAAAGCCAGAAGATTTAGTAAAAATAATGGACATTATTTTAGAAGATTTGCAAAAAAGAATAGAAGAAAAGAAAATAACAATTAAAGTATCTGAAGATGTAAAGAAATATATAGTAAACAATGAAATAGACTTAAATTTTGGAGCAAGGCAATTAAAAAGAAAATTACAGGAGATTATAGAAGATAAAATAGCAAAAGAAATAGTAGAAGGAAATCTAAAAGAAGATTCAAGTATAGAATTTTATTTAGAAAATAATCAAATTCAATATAAAACGCATAAATTAAAAAAACGTGAAGCAATATGTGAAAATTAACCATTGTGTCTTTTAAAAACTATTTACAAATTTATTTTATTTGTGATATAATAAAAAAGTATTCAAAAGAAGGAGAAGACTATACAATGAAGTTAATGCTTGTTATAGTATATATATTAATATTAGTTATTTTTTATTTAATTGTATTTGCTATATTTCAAATAAGGTCAGCAGGAATGAAAGTAAAGGATTTCTGGACCTTTATAAAAGCAAATGAAACATTAGATAAATTATACGCGTTTTCAAAGAAATATCAAAAATTGAGTCCTCAAGAGCAAGTAATTTTTTTGGCGGAAGCGGAAAAAGTTTTTAGTGCATTCGATAAAGTACCAAATGCGTTATGGGAAGAAGAATATGCTAAATATATGGAGGTACTTAGCAAGTATAAAGATATACGAGTATTAAGATGGTCATCTCGATAGGAAAGAGAATGCCCATCTTTTTTTAAAACTTTACATTGTAATCACACAAAAAACACAATAATAGTATATTCTAAAAAAAGAGGTGCAAATAACAATGAATCAAGTTACAGTAATGGTTGTAGACGATGAGTCTAGAATGAGAAAATTAGTAAAAGATTTTTTAATGCAAAAAGATTTTAAAGTAATAGAAGCAGAAAATGGAGAAGAAGCCCTTAAGCTATTTGAAGAGAAAAATGAAAAAATAGATTTAATTTTGCTAGATGTAATGATGCCAAAACTAGATGGTTGGTCTGTTTTAAGACAAATTAGGCAAAAATCTAATGTTCCTATTATTATGCTAACAGCACGTGGAGAAGAGCAGGATGAACTATTTGGTTTTGAATTAGGTGTTGATGAGTACATATCTAAACCATTTAGCCCTAAAATATTAGTGGCAAGAGTAGAAGCATTACTAAATAGAACTCGAACCAAGAAAGAAAATAAGGTAGATTATGCAGGTATTATAGTAGATTACGATGGTAGAACAGTAAGCGTAGATGGAAAAAATGTTGAAATGAGTTTAAGAGAATATGAGCTTTTGATTTATTTACTAGAAAATGAATCAGTTGCTTTATCTAGAGAAAAAATATTAAATAATGTATGGAATTACGATTATTATGGTGATTCTAGAACTATAGATAGTCATATTAAAAAAATAAGACATAAGTTAGGTAAAAAGGGAAAATTTATAAAAACAATTCGTGGCGTAGGCTATAAATTTGAGCCACAGAATAATTAAGGAATGAAAAATGAAAAAAATAAAAAAATTTATTCAAGAAAAAATAAATAATATAACAAAATCAGTACGAACCAAGTTATTTTTCATTATGACACTAACTATTGTGTCTATTATTGCTATATTAATTTTAGCCAATATTTTCATAGCAGAATCATATTATTTACATTATAAAAGGAACACACTATTAGAAACCTATAATACAATAGACCAATATTCAATGTCTAATAATTTATCTAGTAGCTATGTAGATTTAGAACTGCAAAAAATTGCAATTAACAACAACCTTAATATTGTAATAACAGATAGTAATAACATTAGTATTTATAATTCAAGTAGAGACTTTTCTTTAAGCTTGCAACAAATTGATAAAAGCAAGGTTTTATATAAAAAAGATAATATTTATATTATGGAAGTAAAAGATAGTAGAAACGATATTAATTTTTTAATGTTAGTAGGAAAATTAAAAAATAATGCTACTATCTACATTAGAATGCCAATATCTTCTATTGAAGATAGCGTAAAAATTTCTAATCGTTTCTTATATTCTATAGGTATTATTACGGTTATTATTAGTGGAATTGCCATCTTAATTATATCTAAAAGATTTGCTAAACCAATATCTGAATTAAGTGTTATTGCTAATAAAATGTCTAAATTAGACTTTAGCCAAAAATATAGAATTAAAGATTCAAAGGACGAAATTGATAATTTAGGAAAAAGCATTAATATAATGTCAGATAAACTAGAAGATACAATTAATCAGCTACAAAAAAATAATATTGCTCTAGAAAAAGATATACAAGAAAAATCTAAAATAGATGAAATGAGAAAACAATTTATTTCAGATGTATCTCACGAATTAAAAACACCAATTGCCTTAATACAAGGCTATTCAGAAGGATTAATTGAAAATGTAAACACAGATGAAGAAAGTAGAAAATTTTATGCAGAGGTAATTTTAGATGAAGCTAATAAAATGGACAAAATGGTAAAAGAGTTGCTAGAGCTAATGAAATTGGAATATGGAGCTAAAAAAATAAATAATACCTATTTTAATGTTACAGAATTAATTCAAGAAGAAATAAGAAAATATACTGTAATGTTTAATGAAAATGAAATAGAAATTAAATTCAATCTAAAAGAGCCAATATTTGTATATGCAGATTGTGCTTTGATGGAACAAGTTTTAAACAACTATATAAGTAACGGCATTAAAAATATAGAAGAAGTAAATCACGAAAAATATATAAAAATAGAAGTTGCTATGCTCGAAAATAAAGTAAGAGTATATGTATTTAACACGGGTAAAAATATTAGCAAAGAAAATATGCAAAAAATTTGGGATAGATTTTACAAGGAAGATAGTTCTAGAAACAGAGAATTAGGAGGAACCGGAATTGGTTTATCTTTAGTAAAAGCTATTATGAATAACTACCATAATGAATTTGGAGCCATTAATAAAGAAAATGGAGTAGAATTTTACTTTGACATAAATGTGAATAAGCTATAATTTATTTCAGAAATAATATCTGAATTCAAAAAATTAAAGCAACAAAACAAATAAAAAAATGGACACATATTAAAATCCAATATATAATGTAAGTG
>CANQDX010000040.1 GCA_947594065.1 uncultured Clostridia bacterium | reverse complement strand
CATTCTACAATTTATGATAATATAAAAATAGCAAAACCTGATGCAACACAAGAAGAAATATATAATGCAGCAAAAAAAGCAGAACTTCATAATTTTATAGAAAGTTTAGAAAACAAGTATAATACTATTGTAGGAGAAAGAGGTATAAAACTTTCAGGTGGTCAAAGACAAAGAATAGCATTAGCTAGAATATTCTTAAGAGATTCTAAGATAGTAATATTTGATGAAGCGACCAGTAGCTTAGACAATAATACAGAATTTAAAATTCAACAAAATATACACAAGTATTTTAATGAACAAACTATTATATGTATAGCACACCGCTTATCTACCTTAAGTGATATGGATAATATTTTGGTTATAGAAAAAGGTAACATTATCGATTTTGGAACTCCAGAATATATAATTCCAAAGTATGATCATAAAGAATTTATGGTTGAATTATAAAATTATATAAATAATTAATTGTCAGTTTTTATTTTATGCTATACTAATTTCAGCAGTTGATTAATCGAATTTGTATAAATTTATTAAGCAATTCATATACTATTAGTGTCAAATATGGTTTATTATATGTTAAAATATATTTAACTTAACCCTCTGCTACTTTTGTAGTAAGACGGGAGCCTAAATGATTTTGGAGAGTTCTAGCAACTCTCCTTTTTAAGTTTTCTATTAAATTTTGAGAAAAAGTAGGAAATATTTACACTGAATATTTTCGTTTGTAAATATTTTCCAATATAATACTTGCAAAATAATAAACGTTATGTTAAAGTTAAAATAATAAATCAAAAGATATAAAAATAGTAAACATAAGTATCTATTCGTTTTATAAAATAGTAATGGGAGGATATAATCTTAATAGATTATAAAATAAAATGAAAGAAAAATATAATTATATTAATTTAAAAAAATATAAATTAAATTTTAAATGGATTCTACCAATATTTTTAATTATAGCTGTACTATCATTTATAGGATTTAATTATATTAAAACTTTAACATACAGAAACATATATACAACTATCTCAGAATTAGGAAAGCAAACCGCAACGCAACTTAATCTATCAATACAAGAACAGAAACAATTTGTAGATACAATTGTAGATTCCATAAATAAAGGATATTTTTCAACTGAATCTGAAATCTTTGATAATTTTTCTGATAATTTAGAAAATTATCACTTTACAAGACTTGCTATTCTAGATAGAAATGGCAATGGAATGACTAGTGATGGACATATTGTAACCAATTATCCTATAACCAACGATTTTTTTAATTATGATAATGTATATTTATCTGAGAATAGAAAAAGTACAATTTCAAATGATCAAATTAATATATACTCAAGAGCATTTTACTTAAATGGACAAGAGCGTGTTCTTTTTGCAACAATCTATACAGAAGACTATAAAGAAATTTTACTTAGGAGATTATATAATGGATTGGGTGGAACATACCTAATTAACAATAATGGAATTGTATTAATAGATTCATTTGATAATATAAAAGAAAATAATATTTCATTATATAATTTTATTATTAATAAATATAATATAACAGATAATGAAAAACTAATTACTATTAATAAAATGAGGGATAACATTAAAAATAAAAATACAGGGACTTTTGATATAACACTTGATAAAGATACATATTTTGTTCATTATCAAGACGTTGGAATAAATGATTGGTATGTTATAAATATTGTTCCCGCAAGTGCAATGGCAAAAGAATTAAATCAATTTATTGCAATATCACTTGGTGTGTGCATTGGTATAAACTGCATTATTGTTAGCATCTGTGTTTATATTGACATATCTAATCAAATGAAAAATCGTAAACTATATAAAACAGCATTTGTAGATCCAATTACATTATTAGGAAATGAAAATTATTTTAAGGAATATAGTAAAATATTTTTAAACTCTTCAAAAGAAAATAAATACATAATAACAGTTGATATTAATAAATTTAAAGCATTAAACAATTTGTATGGTTATGATTTTTGCAACAAACTATTAAATATTTTTGGCGAAAAATTGAAAATTAGAATGCCTAAAAATAATATTACTTGTAGAATGTATAGCGATGTTTTTGCAATAATACTTGAATATAATAAAGACATAAAACAACTATTAGAAAAAATAAATAATGATGTTTCTACCATTAATGTAGATAATATAATAATACACTTGAATATTTCAATTGGCATATATAAAATAAAAAAATCTGATTCAGATATTAACAAACTATTAGATAAAGCATATATTGCACGTAAGCAAATAAAAGGAACATATAATAATTATTATTATGTGTTTGATGAAGCTCTTGAAAATTTACTAATAAACGAAGAAAATATAGAAACATCTATGGAAGAGGCTTTAAAAAATAATGAATTCAAAATAATATATCAGCCTAAATTTCTAACTAGTAACGAAAAAATAGTAGGAGCTGAATCTTTAGTAAGATGGCATAAAAATAATACAGTTATTATGCCAAGCAATTTCATTCCATTATTTGAAAAAAATAAATTCATTTTAAAATTAGATTTATATATTTTTGAACAAGTTTGTAAAGATATAGCTTATTGGAAAAAAGAATTTAATGCAAATATAAAAGTTTCTGTTAATGTTTCAAAAGAACATTTTGTAGATGAAAATTTTATAGAAGAATATGTAAAAATAGCAGATAAATATGATGTAGATAAAAGCAATTTAGAATTAGAAATAACAGAGAGTGCAACTATTGACAAAAACATAGATATACTTAAAATTGTAAATAAAATGAAAGCTTGTGGATTTAGTATTTCACTAGATGATTTCGGAACAGGCTACTCATCACTTGCAATGTTACAAGAATTACCAATAGATGTTATAAAAATTGATAAGATATTTGTTGATAAAGCAAATTTAGATAGCGATAAGAATATAATAAACTATATTGTTTTAATTGCTAAACAGATAGGAACTGAAATTGTAGTAGAAGGTGTAGAAACTAAAGAACAAGCAGATTTTATTAAAGCATTGAAATGTGATATTATTCAAGGATATTACTATTCGAAACCAATTGATAAAGAAAAAATGAAAAAATATTTTAATGAAGAAAACAAAGTTTTATTATAAGTATATGTATGGTTTCAAAATAAAAACTCCTTTTGGAGTTTTTATTTTGACTTGCAACAAATCTATTTACAATCTTTTATTCTTATGATATAGTATGAAAAGGAAATAGAAAAAAGGAGTAATAACAATGAAAATAGGTATTGTAGGGCTTCCTAATGTTGGAAAAAGTACAATGTTTAATGCAATTACCAATGCTGGAGCAGAATGTGCAAATTATCCATTTTGTACAATAGAGCCAAATATTGGAGTAGTTCCTGTTCCAGATGAGAGATTAGATGAACTTGCTAAAATGTATCATCCTCAAAAAATAACTCACGCAATTATTGAATTTGTAGATATTGCCGGATTAGTAAAAGGAGCAAGTAAAGGAGAAGGATTAGGAAATAAATTTCTATCACATATTAGAGAAGTAGATAGTATTGTAGAAGTAGTAAGATGTTTTGAAAATCCAAATGTTGTACACGTTGACGGAAGCATTAATCCAACAAGAGATATTGAAACAATTAATTTAGAATTAATCTTTGCAGATTTAGAAACAGTAGAAAAAAGATTAGAAAGAGCAATTAAACAGCTAAAAGCAGATAAGAAAGCACAGCTCGAAATAGATGTGTTAAATAAAATCAAAAATGCATTAGAAAATGGAAAGTCAGCAAGAACAGTAAGCCTAAATGATGAAGAAAAAGATTTAATAAAAGATGTATATCTTTTAACATTTAAGCCTATACTTTATATAGCCAATGTATCTGAAGAACAGTTATCTCGTATTGAAAATGATCCTTATGTGAAAGAAGTAAAAGAATACGTTGCAAAAGAAAATGCAAAAGTTATTCCTTTATGTGTAAAAATAGAGGAAGAACTATCTTCATTAGATGGTGAAGATAAAAAAGAAATGTTGGAAGCATTAGGATTAGAAGAATCTGGATTAGATAAAGTAATAAAAGCAAGCTATGATTTATTAGGGTTAATGTCTTTTTTAACTGCAGGCGAGCCAGAAGTAAGAGCTTGGACAATTAAAAAAGGAACCAAAGCTCCAGAAGCAGCAGGAAAAATCCATTCAGATATACAAAGAGGTTTTATTAAGGCAGAAGTAGTAAGCTATGATGATTTAATGAAAGAAGGCTCTATGAATGCTGTAAGAGAAAAAGGACTTCTAAGAATGGAAGGTAAAGAATATATTATGCAGGATGGAGATATTGTGTTGTTTAGATTTAACGTTTAATTATAATAGTATGTAAAAAAGAGGAGGAAAAAGAATGAGTGAAGAAACAGAAGGAAAAAAATTAAAAGAAAAACTATTTAATAAAAAGGAGAATGGATGGCTTAGTGTCGATTCAGAAAAAGAAAAAATTATTTTTAAATTTTCTGATGAATACATCTATTTTCTAAATAGAGGTAAAACAGAAAGAGAATGTTGTAAATTCACTAAAAAAATGCTAGATGAAAACGGATTTAAATGTATATGCGAATACGACAATCTAAAATCAGGAGACAAAGTTTATTATATTAATAGAGATAAAAGTATATATGCAGCTGTTATTGGAAAGGAAAAATTAGAAAATGGAATCAACGTAATTGGTGCACATATTGACTCTCCAAGACTAGATTTAAAGCCAAACCCTTTATATGAAGAAGGCGAATTTGCATATTTAAAAACACACTATTATGGTGGTATAAAAAAATATCAATGGACAGCAATACCACTTGCTTTGCACGGAGTTATAGTCAAAACAAATGGCGAAAAAGTAGAAGTAAATATAGGTGAAAGCGATGAAGATCCAATTTTCACAATTACAGACCTTTTACCACACCTAGCACAAGAACAAATGGAAAGAAAATTAAAAGATGGCGTAAAGGGAGAAGAATTAAATCTATTAATAGGAAGTATTCCATATAACGATAAAGATGTAACAGAAAAGGTAAAACTAAATATTTTATCTATTTTAAACAATAAATATGGAATAGTTGAAGCCGATTTCTTAAGCTCAGAACTAGAAATTGTGCCAGCATTTAAAGCAAGAACTTTAGGATTTGATGGCAGTATGGTTGCAGGTTATGGTCAAGATGATAGAGTATGCGCATATACAGCTATTAGAGCTCTATTAGACATCAAAGAACCAGAAAGAACAGCTGTATGTATTCTATCAGACAAAGAAGAAATAGGCAGTGTTGGTAATACTGGTATGGAATCTTTGGTATTTGATTATTTCATTTCAGAAATATTAAATAAAACTGGAGAAAATAAACCAGATTTAATAAGAAAAGTATTCTGCCATTCAAGGATGCTATCATCAGATGTAGATGCAGGATTTGATCCAATTTACGCAAATGTATCAGACGCAAAAAATGCAGGTTATTTAGGAAGAGGAATTGCGCTTGTTAAATATACAGGTGCAAGAGGAAAATCTGGAGCATCAGATGCAAATGCAGAATTTGTTGCAGAAATAAGAAATATGATGGAAACAAATAAAATACCATATCAATTAACAGAACTAGGAAAAGTTGATATTGGTGGAGGCGGAACTATAGCCTATATTCTAGCTAATAAGGGAGTAGATGTAATTGACTGTGGTGTTCCAGTGCTTTCAATGCACGCACCTTATGAAGTAACATCAAAATTTGATATTTACTGCGCTTATGAAACATATAAAGCTTTTTGGAACTAAATATAAGAAAACAAATAAAAAATGTTGCAATGATTTGCAACATTTTTATTTATTTTCTTCATCTTTTTTTACAGTCATAACTTCTTTTCCATTGTAATATCCACAATTAGAACAAGCTCTATGTGGTAATACTGGTTCGTGACAATGTGGGCAAGTAGCTATAGTTGGATTTTCTAGTTTCCAAGTAGATCTTTTTAAATGTGTTCTAGCTTTTGACCATCTTCTTTTTGGTTGTGCCATTATAAATCCCTCCTCTAAAGTTGATATTTATGTCTATTTACTAATTTTTAACAAAATAAATCACTATAAAAGTATACAATTTTTTTTAATCTTTGTCAATAGCTTTTTTAAAAGTCTTGAATATTAACATAAAATGTGATATAATTTTGGACATAAAAGGACAAGGAGGCCTTTTGTAAAAAATACTCACCAAAAAATTTTAAAAGGAGAGAAAAAAAGTGAACGTTTTAATTGAGTTATCTGAAATTCACGTCGAGGGACGGAAGGAATTGGCACAAAGCTTATCAAGCTTTAATGTGCTAAATGTTCTCGCAGAGGATGACAGCAAGGAAGTTAGGAGTGCAGTAGCTGCAAATCTCAATGCAACTCCTGCCATTCTAGAAAAGCTTGCTAAGGATGAAGACAAAGATGTCAAAACAGCAGTAGCAAGAAATCCAAATATAACTCTTGCTATTCTCAAAAAACTTGCTGAGGATGACGACTGGTATGTCAGACGTGCAGTAGCTGAAAATCCAAAAGCAACGCTTTCCATTCTCGAAAAACTTGCAAAGGATGACTACTGGAGAGTCAGATATGCAGTAGCAGGAAATCCACATACAATGCTTTATATTCTCAAAAAACTTGCTGAGGATGAAGACGTAGATGTTAGATGTGCAGTAGCAGGAAATCCAAATGCAACTCCTGCCATTCTCAAAGAACTTGCAGAGGATAACAACTGGAATGTCAGACTAGCAACAGCAGAAAATCCAAATGCAACTCTTGACATTCTTGAAAAGCTTGCTAAGGATGTAAATGAAAATGTCAGATGTGCAGTAGCAGGAAATCCAAATGCAATGCTTGCTATTCTCAAAAAACTTGCTGAGGATGACTACTGGTATGTCAGACGTGCAGTAGCTGCAAATCCAAAATCAACGCCTGTCATTCTCGAAAAGCTTGTTAAG
>CANQDX010000039.1 GCA_947594065.1 uncultured Clostridia bacterium | reverse complement strand
TCTGCCATTCTCGAAAAACTTGCTAGGGATGATGACTGGAGAGTTAGACGTGCAGTAGCAGAAAATCCAAATGCAACGCCTGCCATTCTCAAAAAACTTGCTGAGGATGTAGATGAATTTATCAGAATAGTTGCATTAAGAGAATTAGAAAAGAAAAAAATCAATTAAAATCACGCTCCCACCTGTTAATAACAGGTGGGTTCTTTATTATTTTATAATCTTAAGCTATAATTATAAAATTTATTTTAAAAGATATACATAATCAAAGTTATTTAAAAAACTTGAATATTAACATAAAATGTGATATAATTTTGAACATAAAAGGACAAGGAGGCCTTTTGTAAAAAATACTCACCCAAAAAAATTAAAAAAGGAGAGAAAAAAACGTGAAAAGTTTAATTGATCTATCCAATGCATCTTTTGAGGAACGGTATGAATTAGCACAAAGTACATCAGACATTGATGTGCTAAATGCTCTCGCAGAGGATGACGACTGGAATGTCAGAGAAGCAGCAGCAGAAAATCTAAAAGCAACACGTGACATTCTCGAAAAGCTTGCCAAGGATAACTACTGGTTTGTCAGACTTAGAGTAGCAGAAAATCCAAATGCAACTCTTGACATTCTTGAAAAGCTTGCCAAGGAAAATGTTTTGAATATCAGAGAAGCTGTAGCAAGAAATCCAAGTGCAACTCTTGCCATTCTCGAAAGACTTGCCAAGGATAACTACTGGCTTGTCAGAAAAGCAGTAGCAGGAAATCCAAATGCAACGACCGCTATTCTCAAAAAGCTTGCAAAGGATGAAGACGAAGATGTCAGAGAAGCAGTAGCAAGAAATCCAAAAGTAACGCCCGACATTCTTGAAAAACTTGCTAGGGATGACGACTGGCTTGTTAGAAATGCTGCATTAAGGGCATTAGAAATGCAAAAAGTCAATTAAAATCACGCTCCCACCTGTTAATAACAGGTGGGTTCTTTATTATATAAAAATATATTTCAAATAACTATTTTCATTATTTTTAAAGTATGATATAATGCAAAAGAAAGGTGGGAGAAGTATGCCTAAAAGAGTTGATAAAGTAAATTATTATTTAGATATTGCGGAAACTGTTTCAGAACGTGGAACGTGTTTAAGAAAAGATTATGGCTGTATTATTGTAAAAAATGATGAAATAATATCAACAGGGTATGTTGGCGCACCAAGAGGAAGAGCTAACTGTGTTGATTTAGGATACTGTACCAAAAAGAAAATTTACCCCGATTTACATCACGGTGGCTATGATGCTTGTAGAAGTGTTCACGCAGAACAAAATGCAATTATTAGCGCAGCTAGGAAAGATATGTTAGGCGCAACTATGTATCTAGCTGGAAAAAGAAAAGATAGCGAAGAATATGAAGAAGGCCCAATGTGCTGTCAAACTTGTAGAAAGCTAATAATTAATGCAGGAATAGAAAAGGTAATTGTTAGAATTTCTAAAAGAGATTACGTTGAAGTGAATGTAAAAGATTGGATTGAAAATGATGAATTATTAGCAGGAAAAATTACCTATTAGTACAATTTAAAAAAGAAAGGAAAAGAAAAATGTCTAAACCAATTGTTGCCATCATTGGAAAACCAAATGTTGGTAAATCTACTTTTTTTAATTATATAGTTGGACAAAAAATTTCAATTGTGGAAGATACACCAGGTGTAACAAGAGATAGAGTATATTCAGAAACTGCTTGGAGAGATAAAATGTTTACAGTTGTTGATACTGCAGGAATTGAAGAACAGACAGATGATGTAATTATTAACCAGATGCGAAGACAGGCAGAAATTGCAATTCAAATAGCAGATGTTATTATTTTCTTGACAGATATTAAGCAAGGAGTAACAGCAGCAGATAAAGATATTGCTTTAATGTTAAAAAAATCTAAAAAGAAAGTTGTTCTAGTATGCAATAAAGCAGATAATTTTGGAAAAGAGCCAGATGATATATATGAATTCTATAATTTAGGACTTGGCCAGCCTTATGCAATTTCTGCGGCAAATGCAAAGGGAATAGGAGATGTACTTGATGAAGTATATAAATTATTGCCAGACGAAAATAATATGGAAGAAGATAGCGACATAATTAAGGTTGCAGTAATTGGAAAACCAAATGTTGGAAAGTCATCTTTAATTAATAGAATACTAGGAGAAGAAAGATTAATCGTAAGTAATGTTGCTGGAACGACTAGAGATGCTATAGATTCTGAATTTCAAAATGAATTTGGCAAATATACTTTTATTGATACTGCAGGAATTAGAAGAAAAAGTAAAATAAAAGATTCAATAGAAAAATTTAGTATTATGAGAACTTTATTTGCAATTGAGAGAAGTGATGTGTGTTTGATGATGATTGATGCGCAAGAAGGTGTTACAGATCAAGATGCTAAAATAGCTGGGGAAGCACACGAAGCTGGAAAAGGCATTATCATTGTTGTTAACAAATGGGATGAAGTTGAAAAAGATAATTACACAACCGAGCAATTCAAGAAAGAGATTTATAATCAATTAACATATCTTAGTTATGCACCTATTATATTTATTTCTGCAAAAACAGGACAAAGAGTAAATAAGCTATTTGAACTAATTAATCAGGTAGCTGCTAATAACGCAATGAGAATAAGTACATCTGTTACTAACCAAGTATTAAATGAGGCAATTGCATTTGTACAACCTCCGACAGATAAGGGAAAAAGGTTAAAAATTTTTTATATGACACAAGCATCTACAAAGCCACCAACTTTTGTTGTTTTTGTAAATGACAAGGATTTATTTCATTTTTCTTATGAAAGATATTTAATTAATCAATTAAGAAATGAATTTGGACTTCAAGGTACACCAGTTCGAATTATTGTTAGAGAAAAAAACGAAAAAGATATTTAGTTTATATATAAAGAAGGGAGAAATAATGATGATACCATATTACATTATAATAGGAATGATAGCTTATTTAATAGGAAGTATTAATTTTTCTATATTAATTAGTAAAAAAGTTGCAGGATTTGATTTAAGAGAAAAAGGAAGTGGAAATGCTGGAACTACGAATGTTTTAAGAACAGTTGGAAAGGGTGCTGCTGCAATTACTCTTATATTAGATATTTTAAAGGGTGTTGTCGCAATTTATGTTGCAATATTATATGGAAAAATTATAACAGGAATTACTGGTTCACCAATAGACGCATCAATGCTTGTTCAAGTTGCTGGAATATTTGTAATATTAGGACATACTTATCCAATTTATTTTGGATTTAAAGGCGGAAAAGGTGTTGCTACTTCATTAGGAATTCTTATTACTACCAATTACCAAATTGGGCTAATTTGTTTAGTTTTTGCTCTTATATTAATAGCATTAACTAAAATGGTTTCTGTAGGATCTTTAGCGGCAGCAATTTTATTTCCTGTATTAACTTTATTTTTAGGCAAGGAAAATTTTATCATACCAGGAAATTATTTCATTTATAGCATTATTATAGCTGCTATAGTTATATTTAATCATAGAGCGAACATAAAAAGATTGATAAATGGAAATGAAAACAAATTATCTTTTAAAAAGAAAGAAGAGGTGTAAAGATGAAAAATATTGCAATTATAGGAAGTGGAAGTTGGGGAGTTGCTTTAGCGATTCATATGGCAAAGCTTGGAAACAAAATAAAAATTTGGTCATTTGTAAAAGAAGAAGCAGACCTAATTAACAATGATAAAAAATGCAAATTTTTACCAGACATAGATATACCTGATGGAATTATTGCAACTCAAAGCTTTGAGGAATGCATTAAAGATTCAGACTATATCTTTCACGTTACGCCATCAAAAGTAACAAGAAGTGTTGTTAAGCAATATAAAGAATTTGTTACTAATCAACCAATTATTATGTGTTCAAAGGGGTTTGAAACAGAAACATTGTACACTCTAGATGAGGTACTTAAAGAAGAATTACCTAATAATTCTATTGCTGTTTTTTCTGGGCCAAGTCACGCTGAAGAAGTTTCAAGAGCGGTTCCAACAGCAATGGTTTTAGCATCTGAAAATAACGAACTTTTAGAGGAAATACACGCATTATTAAAAAATGAAAATATGAGAATATATCTTTCAAATGATGTGAAAGGTGTTGAATTAGGTGGTTCTTTAAAAAATATTATTGCTTTCTGCGCTGGAACTTTAATATCACTTAATTTAGGAGACAATTCATTTGCAGCTTTGCTTACTAGAGGATTAACAGAAATATCGAGATTAGGAGAAGCCTTAGGAGGAAAAGCAGAATCTTTTTATGGTTTATCAGGATTGGGAGATTTAATTGTTACTTGTTCAAGCAAATTTAGCAGAAATAGGAAGGCTGGAATGCTTATTGGAGAAGGAAAAACAATTGAAGAAACACGAAAAGAAGTTGGTATGACGATTGAAAGTATAGACAATATTGAGGTTGCATATAAATTAGGTAAAATTCATCATATTGATATGCCAATTGTGAATACTGTTTATGATGTATTATATAATGGCTTACAACCAAGAGAAGCAGTTACTAAATTGATGACGCGTGACAAAAAATTTGAATAATTTTTTAAATTTAGAAAATACTAAAAAATAGGAGGAATAATTATGGAATTTTTTAATAAAATAGGAGATATAGCAAGTAAAACATATAAGAATGCGAGCCAAAAGACTGGAGAAATAGCAAAAGAGGCTAAAATTAGAATGAAAATGAATGAAAATAAAGGCAAAATTAAAGATTTATACGAAGAAATTGGAAAAATAGTTTACCAAAAATATATAAACGGTGCTGAGGTAAAAATTGAAGAGGACTTAAATACTTATTGCAGTCAAATAGATGAGCTTTCTAAAGAAATAGAAAAATCTCAAGAAGAAGTTCTAACTTTAAAAAATAAAAGAATATGCGAAAATTGCTATGCAGAAATAGATTTAAAGGCAAAATATTGTCCACATTGCGGATTCGAACAAACTGAAGAAATGGTAGAAGATATAAAAGAAGAAACAAAACCAGAAGAAGACAAAGCAAAAATTGAAATTGTAGAAGAAGATAAAAAAGAAGAATAATTTTCAAAGGATGTAAAAAATACATCCTTTTTTAATACGGAAATCTCTCATAAATATAACGTATAATTTTGTCTGCATTATAATCAGTTACATTAATATATATTCCTTTATCTAAACTAATCCACATATTAATTTTATACTTATCGTTATTTTCAATAAAAGCCCCAATGATATCATTCATTTCAATTGGATTTTCAAAATTTTTATTCCATTTTAAATCATTATCTAATCTAATTTTTTGATTATAAAATGAATTTAAAAATCGCTGTATTTCGCCATTTTCTGCACTATATAGATTCACACTTGCATTCATAATTATCACCTATTTATATTATTTGTGAATATGAAAATTCGTATTCTGAGAATAAAAGGTAATTTGATTTGAAATACTAAAAATAGGGGAAAAACAAGTGAAAAATAAAAGTAAAAAAATTTTGTATTTTATTTTAATTTTAGTTATTATTTTATTATTTAGTATTTCTGCAATTATCTTTGCTTATACTAAAAATAATGAAGATTCCTTAATAAATCAAGAAAAAATTTATTGTGAAATTAAATATTTAGATTCAAGCATTATAAAAATGTCAAATTCGCTTAATCTTTTAGATAACACAGTATATTCATCAAATTTAGAAATAGATTGGGTAAATTTATTGAATAATATAGAAACAGTTTATCAATATTGGAATACCACAATCTTAGATTTAAACAATCTTTTAATTGATAAACAAGATTTAACAGATTTTGGAAAAATATTAGACAACCTTGTTGTATCTATAAAAGAAAAGAATAAGCAGCAAAGCTTTAATTATTTAGTTCAGCTATATGAAAAACTTACAATATATGCACAAAATATAGAATATGATGTAAACTATACACAAGTGGTACAGGCTAAATACCATTTACTTGTTGCTTGTTCTATAGCAGAAAAAGGTAATTGGACTTTAATATATGAAAGCATTTTAAGAAGTGATGAAGCTTTATTGAAAATTATAAATTCGTTCGATAATAAAGACCTCAACGAGTATAATGTTAATCAGGCGTTTGTTGCTGTGAAAGAACTAGAAAATATAATTAATGTAAAAGATTTAGATGTCTTTTATTTAAAGTACAAAATAGCTATGCAAAAGCTTGAAAATATCTAAATTGTACATTTCAATAAACAAATTTAAAATATTGATAAAAAAATTTTTTTATGATAATATGTATTCAAATTGAATGTAAAAGAGGAAAGTTATATGAAAAATATTTTAAATTTTTTATTAGTTACTTGTATTATTTTAATTATTTTGTTTTTGTGTGCATTTGCATATATTTATTTCACACAGGATAAGTTTAAAATAAAGACAGATGCAATTTTTTCATTAGAAGAGTATCCAAAAGTTGATGCTTCACTTGCTACTCAGCCTCTTGCCACAGCTTTTATAAAGAATTTTACTGGAATTGAAAATATTGAAGAATCTTCATTAAATTATTCTAACACGCATCCAGGCTATGTTAAGTTAATTAATGATGAGGTGGACTTAATAATTGTTACAGAACCTTCAGAAGAAGAATTAGCTCTTGCTAAAGAAAAAAATGTTGAATTAGAAATTATACCAGTTGTTAAAGAAGGCTTTGTATTCTATGTAAATGGAGAAAATCCTGTTGAAAGTTTAACGCTAGAGCAGGTTCAAAAAATATATATGGGAGAAATAACAAATTGGTCTGAAGTTGGAGGAAACAATGAAAAGATAAGAGCTTATCAAAGACCTAAAAATTCTGGAAGTCAAACAGGAATGCTGTCTTTGGTAATGAGAAATTTAAAATTAATGAATCCACCAACAGAAGATATTGTTGAAACTATGGAAGGAATTATTAATTTGGTTTCTAGTTATGATAATGGAATGAACGCAATTGGTTATTCTTATTATTACTATGCAACTACAATGTTTGAAGACATTGATGTGAAAGTGGCAAATGGTATAAAATTGTTAGGAATTAATGGTATAAAACCGAATAATGAAACTATTCAAAATGGAACTTATCCTATTCAAACAGCTTATTACATAGTTATTCGTAAAGATGAACCAGAAGATAGCAATGTTAGAAAATTAGTGAATGCAATGCTATCTGCTAGAGGACAAAAAGTTGCAAAGGAGGCTGGTTACGTTGCAGTCAAATAATAAAAAGAAAGCAATATTGGTAATTATTGTTTTTGCTGTTATTTGTTTTGTGGCTACAGGAATTGCTATTTTTCTAACGAATAAAGGAATTATATCTTTACCTAAAAGAAAAATAGCTAATAAGCAGGAAACGTCGAAAGAAGATATCTTTCAAATAAAATCATTAGAAGATAAATTTAGTTTCAACACAATTACAATAAATAGAAAAAACTATCATTCTGGTAAAAAGATACAAATAGATGATGTGGAGGCATTTTATCCTATTGAGGTAGATTATATCCAAATAAGCGGTTTAAAGGACAAAACTATTCAAGAGAAAGTTAATGCGGAAATAAAAAATACAGCTTTTGCACAGATAGATAACAACGAAATAGAAGAAAAAAAGCTAGCTAATGTTTCAATTATATCAGAGATAACAGGAAACTTTTCAAATGTTCTCTCTATTCGATTTAGAAAAGAGATTAGACAAGCTGATTATAGTTGGGATGCTTCAGATAGTTTTATTACGCTAAATTTTAATTTACAAACCGGAGAACAAATTGCATTTACAGATTTATTTACGACCAATGCAGGAACAAAAAACATAATTGCTAAAAGTGCATACAATTCTTTTGCTGAACAGTACATAGATAAAATACACTATTTAGAAGATAAAGATATATGGAATTGGGATGGAGATATGAATAAAATCGATTATTCAGAAGTAGAAGACAGAGTATTCAAAGTATTACAAAATTATGATAGATTTAATCAATATCCGTTTTATCTTACAGAAAGATCTATTTGTGTAAAAATTCAAAATGAAGAAATTACAATATCAATGCGTGATTTTTATAATCAAATTGCAATTTATAATAAATATGCAAAAAGTAATATCTTTGAAAAAGAAGATAATAAGCAACAGTATGTATTTACATTAGAAGACGAAGAAGATGTTTTTTATAGAAAATTAGAGAAAATAGAAGATAATCTTTTCGTTGATATAAAAATGTTCGACTTGAGTGATAACGGTAAAAAAGATGAAACTAAAAAAGATGAATTGATTCAAAATGCAGAAAAGCAAATAGAAGAATGTAAGCAATATTTAAGCAAAAATAAAAATAAGTCCATTGTACTTGCTATATGGAATGAAATATATAATGATGGAGAGAAAGAAGAAAACAACTATTATTTTGGAAAAGCTACAATGAGTAAGGAATATTTTAGTTCTACTTTTTTTAATAAAGCTTTAGAATGGGAACAGACAGACCACTTTACCGGAGATCCAATGGGTCCACATTTAATTACATTTTTAATGGATCAAGATAAAAATAAAAATATTAAACTTGAAATGAAATATCCATATTAAATAATAAATTATTTACAATTTGACTTTTAAGTGAAAAAAGAGTAAAATAGACAATAGAGTAAATTGAATAGTCGCTGGTAGATTTCGCAAGGAACTACGAGAGGAAAGTCCGGGCTCCATAGAGCAATGATGCTGGCTAACGGCCAGTGAGGGTAACCTTAA
>CANQDX010000038.1 GCA_947594065.1 uncultured Clostridia bacterium | reverse complement strand
TCTATAAATTTTCTATGTGATAATTATTGCTCAATTTAATATGAGAATTTTTGTTAAATTTTTCTTGACAATTTACAATATGAGCTGTGTGAATATGATTTCTTACATAAAACAGGTTCATCCTAATTTTGTAGTAAAAATTGAGCAAGTTGTAAATAAACTTGCTCAATTTTTTTAAAAAAATGAAACTTTTTTGATATAATATATTCTCTAATTAGTAGATGGCAAAATAAACTTGGTAAATGGAGACGAAGAATGAATGAGTTAGTATTAAAGGCAAAAAATGGAGATACAGATGCCTATACACAATTAATATTAGAAATTAAAAATGACTTATATAAAATTTGTAAAACGCGTTTAACAGATGACGACGAAATAGAAGATATAATACAAGATACGATGATACAAACCTTTAGAAATATAAAAAAATTAAAGGACCCCAATAAATTTAAATTTTGGGTAATTAAAATATTAATTAATCAGTGTAATCATTATTATAGAAAAAAGAATAAAAGAAAGATAGTTAATATTGAGGATGATTTCAACAATTTTGAAAATGAATTATTTACAAATAATATAGAAAATATAGAAAGCGATATGGCTTTTTATCAATTATTAAACAACTTAAAATATGAAGAAAGAATTATTATTATATTGTATTATTCTGAGAAATTTACTTTTAAAGAAATTAGTCAAATATTAAAAATAAATGAAAATACTGTTAAAACAAGACTTTATAGAGCTAAAGAAAAAATAAAAAAACAATGGGAAGGAGAAATAAAAAATGGATAATGTAGATGAATACATATCAAATATTGTAAGAAAACAGATACAAGAACCCATCAATTTTGAAAATAAAATAAGAAATACTTTGAATTTTCAAAAAAAACATTTTGTATTCAATGAATTTGTTAAAAAAATTGCTGTAGGTATTGTTAGCATTTCTGCAATTGGAGGAATTGCAATTGCCGTTCAATTATCGGGAATAATTAATCATAAAGAGTATGCAACTGAAAATAATGGATATATTCAGCAATTAAATATTCCGTATCAAACAATAGATAATCTTTCAATAAAAGTAGAATCAATATTAATGGACGACTTTAACATTCAAATAAAACTGGATTATCTATATAATGAGCCAATTACATCAGCTAATTCTAAAATTTTAGTTAAAGATGAAAAAGAGGATGTTTTATATAGAAATGTTATTGTTGATATTGAACACAGTGACTTTTTATTAGAAAAAATAGATAGAAATGCTTTTGTAGAAAACCCAACAATTATAGATGATGCAAAGACAAAGATTGTATATAATCAAGATATAACAGAAAAAGAAATAGAAATGGAAGCAGAAACACATATAGGCTTTCAGTCTATGTACGAACAAATAAATAGTAATCATATAAAAAGAACAATCAATTTATATCATTATTTGGATACAGAAGAATTTCCGAATAGTAAGAAAATCTATATTCAATTAGAAGATATGATTTTAAGAAATAAGGAAAATAAAGTAAAAACAATTAAAGGAAAATGGATTTTTGAAATTGATATGAAAGAAGAACTTAGAAAAAATTAAACAATTTTAAAAATGGAAACGGGACAGGTTTACTGTCCCGTTTTCTATAAAAATATTTTAATTGTTAAATGTTTTTATTTCATAGTCTGAAAAATCTGGTAATTTTATATCTTCATCTGTTACTGTATTTAATTGATATTTATGCTCTTGCATATTATCTTTTATATTTTTAACAACATTAGTTCCTGCAAAATACTCAATAGAACTATCTTTGAGAACTTCTTTAATTAATAAACCTGTTTGCTTATCTAGCCATAATTCCCATTTATTGCTTGTATCAAATTGGTTTTGTAATACATAACATTCTGTACCATCATAATTTTTAGAAGTATGAACTGACATCGTAAAAGATGTTATTAATTTTTCCAATAAATTTGTATTTGCAATAAAAGGTGTAGGAATTGACGAAATAGTGCTTAGTTTTGTAGTTTTATCATATACTTTGATTTCCTTATTTTTTTCCGAAACTTGAATTAATTTATTTGAGTCATCTGAGGCATATTCAGTGAAAACTTGCTCCATCCCATCATCTGAATAAATTTCATAAATTCTTTTATATCTTCCATCTTTGAAATATGTTTTTATAATAGATACTTCGTCGTTTAATTCTTGACGATCTTCTTCATATATATTTCCTAATTGTAGCGAGGTCTCAAAGTTGTGCGCAACGGTGTTTATAATAATAAATTTATGTATAAATACTAATGCAAATAATAAAAATATTAAAATTAAACTAATACGAAATGCCTTTAATATACTTTTTCTTCTAACCTTTTTTAGATAATCTATCTGCTTACTTTGCGTATCATTATGTTCTAAAATATCTTTTTTAATCTCATTTAATTTTTGCTTGCAATTATCACAATCTAATAAATGAGATTCTACTAATTTTTTTGATTCTTCACTTAAAACGTCATCAGCATAACCTAATAATAAATCTTGAACAATTTTACATTCTATTTTCTTTTCCATTTTCATTTACCTCCTTTATTTTTTGTTTAGCACGATAAAAAGTAACTCTTGCCCAATTTGGTGTTTTGTCTAGTATTTTACTAATTTCAATAAAATTAAGGTTATAAAACATTCTTAGATAAATTATTTTTCTAGATTCTTCATCTAAATGTTTTATATCATTTAATAACTTAAATTGCTCATCATTTTTACAGATAATATCTTCTGTTGACTCTAATGTTGATAGTTCTTGTGTTAATTCATCCATAGAAATACTAGGATATCTTTTGCCTTTTTTTAATTCTTTGTACCAAAGGTGTTTTGCTATTTGACATAGCCAAACAAATATCTTGCAATTTCCTTTGAATTTATTGATTTCCTTTACTGCAATTGCAAAAGTTTCTTGTGTTAGGTCTTCCGATAAATCTTTATTACCTGTTAAGCAGAATAAGTATTTATATAGAGCATTAGCATATTGTACATATATTTCTTCTATGTTCTGCATAACTTTTACCTCCTCTATATATAAGAGTCTTTTTTTCCTATTTTATTACAAATTTTTACCTCATTCTTATAAAATTTTCCCTCCAACAATATAATTATTATATCATAAATATAAAAGCAAATGTGAAAAAATACTTGTAAAACTACAAGAAATGCTATATGATTATAATGAAAACATATTGACGAATTAAAAATAAAAGTGAAAATTCAAATAAACGAAAGAGATGAAAAAATGGATTGTCAAGACTTAAGAAAACTATTGGAAGAAACAGATAATAGATTCAGTGTATTTGCTAGTAGACAAATTCTAAATCAATATGATTTAAATGTAACAGAATTTATAGATTTAATTAATGATTTTTTAAGTGATGCAGAAAAAGCAAATCTTTTAAGTATGCCACATTTCCAGCAATTAGGTCCAAATATCAAAGTGGGTATAATTAAACTTATTTCTGATGAAGGTATTCTATTGCAGACGTTAAATGAAGATGGTGCTATGGTAGGCATACCAAGTTATTATATAATTGATATTATAAAAAATATGAGTGATGCTAGTAAAACGCAATTATTATATAATCAAGAATTTATAAAAAAATATGAAATTGCAGCTTATGAAATAATGAAGATTATTAAAAGCCTATCTGATAGTGAAAAAGCACAAATATTAACAAACGATGATTTAATAAAAAATAAATTGCAATTGGCTGATTGGCAGATTATAAATTTAGCAAAAGAACTATCTGGAGAAGATTCAAAAAGGGATATTCTAAAAAAGTATCATTTTGAAAAATATCTTATGGTTGAATTAATAACTACTTTTAGCGATAAAAGCAAATTGGAAATATTATTAGAAGATAAAAACTTTGATAGAAATGATAAAATAAATATATTGAAATCATTGAATGTTGATGCTTTATCTGAATTCATAAAAAACAATAAAGAGTTTTGCGAAAAAAATAATATACGTCCATATCAAATTGTAAGATTATTAAAACCTGAACAACAACTTAGTTTTGTTGCTGACCTTGAAAATATGGGCTTGAGTTTAATTGAAAAAAGAGAAGTATTGGTAGTTTTAAAACCTGAAACAAAACAAAATGTCGATTCGACTAATTTTCCTATTGAGTATAAAACGGCCCTTAGTATGCAAACTACAGAAATTGGTAATATCATAATAGATTTAGAAAGAAAATTAGAGGATTATCAAGGATTAGACAATTTAATAAATGTTAATCCAGAAAAATTTACTAATGACCAAAGAATGAAATTTATGCAATTATGTGATATTTGTCCAAATTTGCGTATAACCAATATATTAGATAAAAATGTAGAATTCACTTCAACTAGCAAAGAATATAAAGAAGCAGAAGAATGGATTTCATCTTTAATAGGTAGCTTAAATCCAGAATATTCAGATGCACAAAAAATAGCAGTAATAGATAATGCAATAGGAAAAAAGATAAGTTACAGTCCTACTTTTGATACAGAGGTATTCGATGTAACTGGTAATAGAGCTTTGTGGAAAATAATAAGCTCTGGATACGGTGTATGCAATGGAATAGCAAACGTTGAAAAATATATTTTAGATAAAATTGGAATAGAAAGTGAAATAGTAAGTAGTGGTACACATTCATTTTTAAAAATTAAAAATATTGAACTACCACTTGCAAATGGTGAAACTGTAAAGGGAAATACAATATTAGATCCAACGTGGAACTTGAGCAATCATAGATTTGGAGGAAGACCAAACAACTTTTGTATAAGTTATGAAGAAGCAAGAAAAAACGATATTGATGCAAATGGAAAAGACCATTTTTGTCATAAAAATGACTCATCATTAGAAGATACAACTATAAGCTTAGATGAACAAAGTTTAAGAAATTTATTTATGAGTGTTGGACTAGCCGATAAAGAAGGGAACTTTCCAATAAAAGATTTATTAGATAAATCAGAATCAATACATCAACGTTATGTAAATCAACCAGATGTAAATATTAGGCAGCAATTTTTATTACTTTCACAAGTTTGTCCTGAATTTGCAAACTGTCAAAACTCAAGTATGAGTATATTAAGTAATGTGCTTTTAAACAATGAAAATTTTAAATTTAATAAATGCGTTGTTAATAGAGTTTATAAAAAGGAAGATAGTAATAAAGAACCAATTTTATATGTCTATATTAATTCAAATGAATTAGGAGAAAAATTTTACTATGCAGATGAAAATAAAGGACAATTTATAGAATTACCTCAAGAAGAATTTACAAAACAATTTGAATGTTATGAGGGGGATTTAGAAAAAACAAACGGAATCAGACCTTGGGAAACAATAGAAGAACAAAAACAAGAAATAGATTTATCTAAAAGCTCTGGAAAAATAGTCGCAAAGGAAGGAGAAGAAAGATGAACATTATTCAAAAAATAATTTCCTTTATAAAGAAAAAGTTTATGAAACAAGAAAAAATAAAAACATTAGAAGAGCCTAAAAATACTATAAATGAAGATAGAAAAAATAATTTTATTGAATCATTAAAAATAAATAGTATAGAAAAAAAGTCTAAGAAAAAAGTCGAAACATTAATTTGTTATGGTGACGGACTAGGAATACAAAAAAAGATAAGTTATTAATAGGAAAATAGAAAAAAGAACTTTTAATTTATGTACAAAGAAAAAAGCTCCAAAATGGAGCTTTTTTCTTTACTGAGGTTTAATACCAAGACTTTTTAAGAATTTAATGGACTTTTCGTACGATGGAAAGATAAGTGAAAAAGAAACAGATATTAGATAGAAAAAATGAAATTTAATTTTTTTTAAATTATGTCTTGCAAAATTAAGCTTAATTATATATATTATTCTTAAAAATATAGAGGAGAAAAAATGAACGATATTTTAGAAGGATTAAATGATAAACAATATGAAGCAGTTATAAATACAGAAGGCCCTTGCCTTATCATAGCAGGTGCTGGAAGCGGAAAAACAAAGGTATTAACACATAAAATTGCATATTTATTAAATGAAAAAGAGGTAAAGCCTTGGAATATATTAGCTATAACTTTTACCAATAAAGCAGCAAACGAAATGAAAACTAGGGTAGAGTCTTTAGTTGGAAATGCAGCAAATGATATGTGGATTGGAACTTTTCACTCAATATGTATGAAAATTTTAAGAAAATTTATAGATAGAATAGGCTACAATACAAGCTTTATTGTTTTTGATACATCAGACCAAAGAACTTTGGTAAAAGAATGTATTAAGGCAAATAATTTAGATGAAAAATTATTTGCAGATAGAGCTGTGCTTTCAGAAATTTCAAATGCAAAAAATGAAATGTTAGAGCCAGCGCAATATGCAGTAAGAACAAATGGAGATTATCGAAAAGAGAAAATTGCGTCGGTGTATTCTTTATATCAACAAAGATTGAAAGAAAATAATGCAGTGGATTTCGATGATATTATTAATTTGACGATAAAAATTTTACTAGAAAATCCAGATGTTTTAGCCTACTATACAGATAAATTTAAATATGTTTTGGTAGACGAATATCAAGATACCAATAAAGCGCAATTTACTTTAGTAACAATGCTTGCTTCTAAATATGGAAATATAACAGTTGTAGGTGATAATGATCAAGGAATTTATAGCTTTAGACGGAGCAGACATTTCTAACATTTTAAATTTTGAAAAAGATTTTCCTGGAACGAAAATTATTAAATTGGAGCAAAATTATAGATGCACGGGAAATATTTTAAATGCTGCAAATGCAGTTATTAAGAATAATACAGTAAAATATAAAAAGGAACTTTGGACAGAAAATGAAACAGGTGAACTTCCAAATGTATTTTGTGGAGATAATGAATACGACGAAGCTTCTTATGTAGTAGAACAAATTAACAGATTACGAAGAGAAGAGTATTACCAATATTCTGATTTTACGATTTTGTATAGAATGAATGCGCAATCAAGAGCAATTGAAGATATTTTAAGAAGAGAAGACATCCCTTACAAAGTTATTGGCGGTGTTAAATTCTATGAAAGAAAAGAAATTAAAGATATTATTAGCTACCTAAGACTAATTTATAACCCAGCAGATAATTTAAGCCTAAAACGAATTATTAATGAACCTAAAAGAGGTGTTGGAAAAACAAGTATAGATAACATAGCAAAATTATCAGAAGATAGCCATATTTCAATGTATGAAATTATAAAAAATGCAGAAGATTATGGATTAAATAGAGTTTTTGCTAATACTAGAGATTTTATTGAGCAGATGGAATATTTAATTTCTAAAAAAGAAGAATTAAAAATTTCTGAATTAATTAAAGAAACTCTTAATAAAACTGGATATACGAAGGCATTAGAAAACGAAAATACAGTTGAAGCAGAAACAAGAATAGAAAACCTAGAGGAATTTTTAACAGTAGCAGTTGAATTCGAGGAAGAAAGTGCTGAAAATGACTTGGGTGAATTCTTAGAGGGAATTACGTTGTCAAGTGATATTGATGGAATGGAAGATGAGGAAAATTCAGTTACTTTAATGACATTACATACTGCAAAAGGCTTAGAGTTCCCAGTTGTATTTTTAGTTGGAATGGAAGAAGGAATCTTTCCAGGATATAAATCTATTGGAGAACCCAAGGAATTAGAAGAAGAAAGAAGACTTTGTTATGTTGGAATTACAAGAGCAAAAAAATACTTATTCCTAACCTGTGCAAAACAAAGAACAATTTTTGGTTCTACTACATATAACAGCCCTTCTAGATTTTTGCAAGAAATACCAGAAGAATACTTAGAAGGATATAAAGATGCATTTGAAAAAGAAGAAATTTCTTCTTATGCAGATAAAACTTATGGATGGGAATATGGAAATAGCAAAGTAATAACAAAAAGATTACAGACAAACGACATAGAGTCAGCATATAAATCAAGCAGAGTAGCAATCCGGAGCATCCAATACAAAATCGACAAATTCAGGATTTGCGTTCCGTACGCCAGAAAGTTTCCTAGCAAATCTTAATAAAAAAGCAGAAACAACAACAGATTTATCTAAATATAAAGCAGGAGTTAGAGTTTTCCATAAAAAATTTGGAGAAGGCACAATTAATTATGTGGAAGAAGAAGGAGACGACCTAAAAGTTGATATAAATTTTGATAAAGTTGGGCATAAACGTTTGATGGCAAAGTTTGCTAACTTAGAAATAATTTAAAAAAGAAGAGAACCGAAAAAAGCAAATATTTTTTGGTTCTCTTTTTTGAATAAAATAAATTTTTTCTGTTCATAATATAAAAAGCAAGAAAAGCATTTCAGCTTTGTTTGGCGGAAAAGGTGCTTTTTCTAATATAATAAATAAGAATGGAAAGGAAGATAAAAATGGCAAATTTAACGCAAATTGAATTGCAAAACATAAAGCATTTAATTGACAATCACGAAACTCTTTATCAAAAATTAAATACTTATTCTGAGAAGTGTGTAGATCCACAAATAAAACAATTATTTACGAAGTCAGCACAAGATGCTTTAAATACAAAACAAAAATTAATGTCTTTTTTAAGTCAATAGGGAGGAATTAATATGGATGAAAAAACAATGGTAGATGACGTTTTGAATAATATGAAAGCAGAGCTTACTACTTATCAAAATATTATTACGGAAACGGAGAATATGCAATTAAGGCAAACTATACAACAAGTTAGAAATAATGATGAATCATTTCAATATGAATTATTTAAAATTGCACAAACAAAGGGCTATTATAAACCTGCGGCGCAGGCCACAGCACAAGAAATAAACCAAGTAAAAACAGAACTAGAACAATAAATTTGTAATTTGTCTGAGTAAATATTTAAGTTCGCTCCCGGTGATTTATTAAAATTTTCATCGCAACGCCCCAACTGCATAATAGTCTGTAGAGCAGAAACTTCACGAGAGTTCGTTTCTGCTAACAGCCTATAATTTGTCGGTCCCCACCCATAACTTGCTCGAAAATT
>CANQDX010000037.1 GCA_947594065.1 uncultured Clostridia bacterium | reverse complement strand
AATTTGAAAAGATTAATCGTCGGAGGAATAGATAAAGTATTTGAAATTGGTAAAAACTTTAGAAATGAAGGAATGGACATCAAACATAATCCTGAATTTACTTGTATGGAACTATATGCAGCCTATGAAGATTATAACGATATGATGAATATTACAGAAGAATTAATCTCTACTGTTGCTAGAAATGTATTAGGAACAACTAAAATTACATACGAAGGAACGGAAATTGATTTAACTCCATCTTGGAGAAGAGTAACAATGATAGATGCAATTAAAGAAGTAACAGGAGTTGATTTTAATACAATAAAAACAGACGAAGAAGCACAAAAGATAGCAAAAGAAAAAGGTGTAGAATATGAAGAAATCAAAAATACAAGAGGACATATTATTAATGAATTCTTCGAAACATTTGTAGAAGAAACATTAATTCAACCAACATTTATATTAGATTATCCAGTAGAAATATCACCACTTACTAAAAGAAAGAAAGATAAGCCAGAACTAGTAGAAAGATTTGAATTATTCATTGGCGGAAGAGAATATGGTAATGCTTATTCAGAATTAAACGACCCAATAGACCAATATCAAAGATTTTTAAAACAAGCAGAAGCAAAGGCAAAAGGAGATGAAGAAGCTGGTGGAATGGACGAAGACTTTGTAAATGCATTAGAGATAGGACTTCCACCAACAGGAGGATTAGGAATTGGACTAGACAGACTAATTATGCTTCTTACAAACTCATCTTCAATTAGAGATGTACTATTTTTCCCAACAATGAAGCCACTTTCAGAGCATTAATAGATAACAAGAAATATTGTAGATGAACGATAGAATTGAAAGGAATTTTATATGAAAGAAAACTATTTAGATAAAATTAAGTATGAAAAAATTGGGGAAACAGAAGATTCTAAACAACGTCAACTGAACTGGAATATTGCATTTGGATTGCAAGCAGTAGATAATCTTACTCCTTCTAAATATATGGTAGATTTAGCAACAGAAAATATTATTGGCAAAAAAAGTTATGAAATTGTTGAAGAAGAAGTAAAGAAATATTATGAAAATACTGACAAAGCGAAAGTTAATAAAAATGAAAAGCAGGCAGATGAAGTGTCAGTAAGAATAGTAAAAATATTAAATGACAAAGCCTTTACATTTAATTATTTAACATTAAAACAATATCATAAAAAGCTATTTGAAAATATCGATATAGGAATTGATGAAAAATATATTGGAGAGTTTAGAAATTATAATATCACAAAGAAAGAACCAATTTTAAATGGTGAAACAGTACAATATGCTGATTATTCTATGATAGAAGAAACTTTAAAATTTGATTTTGAAGAAGAATCAAATCAAAAATACATAGAAAAAACAGAAAGAGAAAAAATAGAAAGAATATGTACATTTACCGCACATATTTGGCAGGTACACCCATTTGGAGAGGGAAATACTAGAACAACCGCTTTATTTATTCAAAAATATCTAAATAGCAAAGGCTTTAATGTTAATAATGAACTATTTAAAGATAATTCATTATATTTTAGAAACGCCTTAGTTAGAGCAAATTATAGTAACATTGCAAAAGGAATTGAGGAAGACAAAAAATATTTAGTGTTATTTTTCGAAAATTTATTATTTAATAAAAATAATAGATTAGATAATTCTGAGATGAATTTGAAAGGATAAATTTTATGTTTGGTTTTAATATTGATAGAAGATTTATTTATATATTATTAGGTGCATTGATATTAATGAGCATTATAAATTTCTCACAGGCACAATTTATAGGCTTATTACTAACACTTCCAGCTGTTATTATTGCGATTACTTTTCACGAATATGCACACGCTTTCGTGGCAGATAAATTAGGCGATGATACACCTAGAATGCAAGGAAGGCTAAACTTAAATCCAATGAGCCATCTAGATCCAGTTGGATTTGTGCTTTTAATGTTTGCAGGATTTGGATGGGGAAGACCAGTAGAAATTAATCCAAGAAATTTTAATAGAAATGTTAGTATGAATAAAGGTGAAGCTTTGGTTTCTTTAGCAGGACCTCTTATGAATTTTATACTAGCTATTGTTTCTGCAATTATTTTAGCTTCTGTATATATGTTTGGAGGTGCTAGCTTTCTTGTTTCAACAGCTGGAAGTATAGTGCTAATTTTATTACAAGAGTTGGTTCTTATTAATATTGGGCTAGGAGTATTTAATTTAATTCCTTTACCACCATTAGATGGTTCAAAAATATTTATTAATTTTTTCCCATATAATGCAAGAAGATGGATAATAGAGCACGGACCAATTTTTTATTATATTTTTCTAGCTATTTGGATTACTGGTTTGGCAGGTGTTATTATTTCGCCGGTTATTAATTTGTTGTATAAAGGTTTGATGAGTGGAATACTAGCAATTTTTAGATTGTTTTAAAGGAGAAAAAATGAAAGATATACTAACTTTGGGAATTGAATCAAGTTGTGATGAAACTTCTGTATCTGTTGTAAAAAACGGTAGAGAAGTTCTTTCTAATGTGATTCATTCTCAAGTACCAATCCACGAAAAGTTTGGCGGTGTAGTTCCTGAAATTGCTTCTAGAAATCATATAGAGGCTATTTCTACTGTAACAAAAAAGGCATTGGAAGAAGCTAAAATTACTTTTGATGATATAGATGCTATTTGCGTAACACAAGGGCCAGGCTTGGTTGGCGCTTTATTAGTTGGTGTGGCTTATGCTAAAGCGCTAAGCTTTGCACTTCAAAAGCCATTAGTACCAGTAAATCATATAGAAGGGCATATTGCAGCAAATTACATAACTTATTCAGAATTAAAACCACCATTTTTGTGTTTGCTTATTTCAGGTGGGCATACATATTTAATACATATTAAAGATTATTGCAATTTCGAAATACTAGGCTCTACAAGAGATGATGCTATACGGCGAAGCTTACGACAAAGTAGCAAGGGTAATAGGGTTAGAATATCCGGGTGGGTCTAAAATAGATATGCTTGCAAAGGAAGGAATAGCCAATATTGAGCTTCCTGAAACGCATTTTGAAAATCTAGATTTTAGTTTTAGTGGAATAAAAACAGCAGTTTTAAATTTACATCATAAAAATCCAGAGATAAATAAAGTTAATTTATGTGCAAGTTTTGAAAAGGCAACAACAGATGTATTAATAGAAAATACACTAAAAGCATTAAATGATATTAATAGCAAAATGGTAAGTAATGCGAAAAAAAATGAGCATAAATATATTAATCAAATTGTACTTGCTGGCGGGGTATCTGCTAATTCATATATTAGAGCAAGATTTGAAAAATTAAAAGAAAAAGGAATAAAAGTATATTTTCCAGAATTAAAATTATGTACAGATAATGCAGCTATGATAGCCTCAGCAGGTTATTACAATTTTATGAAAAATAAAATAGCTGGCTTAGATTTAAATGCCATACCAAATTTAAAATTATAGTTGGAAAATGGACGGTTCTCTTTTCCAGAATTTATTATAGAAAGGATAGTATAAAAATGTCGGTCTACGCAATAGCAGATTTACACCTATCATTCAATCATCCTAAACCAATGGACATTTTCGGAAACAATTGGGAAAATCATACTGAAAAAATAAAGGAAGATTGGATAAAAAAAGTAAAAGAAAAAGACACAGTTCTTCTGCCAGGAGATTTCTCTTGGGAAACATATTTAGAAGACACCTACCAAGATTTTAACTTTTTAAATAATTTACCAGGAAGAAAAATTTTATTAAAAGGAAATCACGATTATTGGTGGACAACTTTAACCAATATTCAGAATTATTTAAAAGAAAATCATTTTGATACAATAGATATTTTATTTAATAATTCCTATGAAATAGAAAACTACATAATAGCTGGTGCAAGAGGATGGGATTATACAAAGCAAGAAGATAGAAAAATAATAGAAAGAGAAATTGGAAGGCTTGAACTTTCATTAAAAGATGCCAAAAGAAAATGCCAAGATAAAGAAATAATCGTATGTATGCATTATCCTCCTATTAGTAAAAATTACTTAGAAAACGAATTCGAAAGGAAGATAATTTACTTACTAAAAGAATACAATGTGAAAAAATGTATTTATGGACACTTACACGGAACATCTCATACTCAGGCAATTACAGGCATAAAAGAAGGGATTGAATTTAATATAGTAAGTGCAGATTACTTAAATTTTGAGTTATTTAAAATTTAACATTAACCTCAAAATATGCAAAATCATATTAAAAAACAATATTTTTTAAACCTGACTACTTATTCGGTTTAATTGAATAAGTAGAAAAAATTTTATATAATAAAAAAGGTGAAAATAATGAACAAAACGAAAAGAAAAATATTTGAAACCTCTATGGACTTATTTGCGAAAAAAGGCTATGATGCAACAAGTATAGAAGAAATTACTTCTATTGTTGGGGTCGCAAAAGGAACTCTATATTATCATTTTTCTAGTAAGGAAGAAATATTTAACTTTTTAGTAGAAGAAGGAATGAAGCTTCTAAAAAATAGCATTGATATTAAAACATCAAAACTTACTAGCAATTTAGATAAATTGAAAGCTATTGTATTAATTCAAATAAAAATAATTGTAAAATACGAAAATTTTATATCTATGCTACTTGGTCAAATATGGGGACAAGAACCTAGAAACTTAAAATGTAGGAGTTACGTTTATGAATATATTAATATGATAGAGAAAATAGTAAAAGAAGGAATAGAAAAAGGAGAACTAAACTCAGGTGATAGTAGTGTTATTGCATCACGGAATATTTGGATTTACTTGTTCAATAATGATATATAAACTAAGGCACGAAGAAGAAATTGAAATACCAAAGATATATAAAGAAATTGAAAAAGATTTTATAATAAAACTCAAAAAATAAGTAATAAGGAGAGACCCAATTATGAGAAATATTAATTTAAAAATACCTAATTTTAAATTTCCAAAAATCAAAATGAAGGGAATTGAAAATATTCCAGAAGTAAACATTGATTACAATGGACTAAAAGACGGAACAGTAAAAAAAGATAAAAAGCAATATAAACCAACAGAATATAAAACAATAAAAGAAATATTTGAAAGAAGCACAGATATATATGCTAATAAAGAATTTTTTCTAGAAAAATTTAACCCCAAAGGTGAATTCGAATATATCTCATATAAACAATTTAAAGAGGATGTTGTAGGATTAGGAACAGGTCTAACAAAAAAATTCAATTTAAATAATAACGAAAGAATTGTTGTTATTGGAGAGAACACTTATCAGTGGTATGTTAGCTATATGGCAGCACTTTGCGGCGCTGAAATTGCAGTTCCAGTAGACAAAGAATTACCAGCAAATGAGCTAGAAAATGTAATTAATCGTTCAAAAGCAACTATTATTATATATTCTCCTAAAAAGAAAGATGTTATTAAAAAAGTACAAGATAATTTACCAGGTGTAAAATATTTTGCACAAATGTATAGTAATGATAAGTTAATGGGAAGAGATATTGGATTAAATACAATCATTGAAGAAGGCAAGAAAATAGTAGAAGCCGGTGATGATTCATTTATGAAAATAAAAATTGATCCAGAAGAATTCAAAGTGCTAATTTTCACATCAGGAACTACTTCACAGTCAAAAGGTGTTATGATTTGTAATAGAAATTTAGCCGAAAATATTAATGCTGTTTCAGCCTATGTAAAATTATATGAAACAGATAGATTTTTCTCTGTACTTCCATTACATCATACCTATGAATCTACAATTGGTTTCTTATTACCAATGGCTGTAGGATCCTCTATAGCAATATGTCAAGGGTTAAAACACATAGTGCCTGATTTGCAAGAAACCAAACCTACAGCAATGCTTGCAGTACCACTATTGGTTGAAAATCTTTATAAAAAAATAAATAGTAGTATCGAAAAAGGCGGCAAAGCTGGACTTGTAAATTCAATGATTCACGTAACAAATGCTTTAAAAACAGTAGGAATTGATATTAAAAGAAAGGTATTTTCAGAAATATATGAAAATTTAGGAGGTAACTTAAGATTTATTGTATCTGCAGCAGCACCAATAGATGCAAAAGTAGGAAAATGGGTACAAGATATAGGAATTATTTTCTTACAAGGGTATGGATTAACTGAAACAGCACCTATTGCAGCATTAACTCCTGAATATGATGCAAGAGTTGGATCAGCTGGTAAGGCAGTTATATGTGCAGATATTAAAATAAATAATCCAAACGAAAATGGAGAAGGAGAAGTTTGGATAAAAAGTAAAACTCTAATGTTAGGCTATTATGAAAATGAAGAAGCAACTAAAGAAGTGGTACACGATGGATGGTTTAATTCAGGAGATATAGCCTATATGGATGATGATGGTTTCTTATATATTACTGGAAGAAGCAAAAACGTAATTGTTACTCAAAACGGAAAAAATATTTATCCAGAGGAAATTGAACTATTACTTGGAAACATAGAAGAAATAAAAGAATGTATGGTATATGGCAAACAATTAAAAGAAGACGATAAAGAGCTAACTATTACAGTAAGAGTTATACCAGATTATGAAAAAATAGAAGAAAAATATGGAAAAGACTTGTCAGAAGAAAAAATTTATGACATCATTTGGGAACAAATAAAACAAGTAAATAGAAAATTAACATCATATAAAGCAATTAAACGCTTAGAAATAAAAAAAGATGAATTTGAAAAAACTACTACAATGAAAATAAAAAGATTTGTAGAACTAAAAAAAGGAAATTAAATTAAAAAATTTTAAAAAAATAAAAATATCTATTGACACTTGTAATATTCTTGTAATAAAATTGTAACAGAAATTAAATATATTTTTTCGTGTTTCCTATTGTAGAAATCCGTAAATAGTTATATAATAACGTCAGAAAAAAGAGAATTACGTAGGACAAAGGAGGGAGGGTTTACGTATGTCTATATTTTGGCCAAGGAGAGCAGGCATAGTAAACGTAAGAATGGTAATAACCGAAGAAAAGATTTTATCAAATATTGACAAAATTCAAAAATTAATTAATCCTAATAGCAAAAAGCAGATTATTCAATTAGATGATGATGCTTATTTTAAGGATTTAATTGATTCCGTAAAAACATATTTAAATGAATATCCAAAAAAGAAAAATTTCCCAGCTTCCGTATATAAAGCAGCTTATGGGTTAGTTGAATATGCAACAAATCAATTTGAAGAAAATACTAAAAGAATAGAAGAACTAATTATTCAAAGGGAAAAAAATATAGATTTAGCAGTAAAATTAAAAGGTCTATTAGAGGCTGCTGAGGAAAAGAATAAAGATTGGAAAGAACAATTAAAAGATGCAGAAAATTATTTCCAAGAAGATATTATAGAAACACTTGGAATTATTGGAAGATGTAAAGGAAAAACATCTCAAAATTATAATGATGCATTAAAATTAATTAATGCAAGAATTTCCAATTTAGAGTCAAATTTACATATTGAAATAGATATGGAAAGAATAGAAGATAGATCAAAGGCACTAAGCTATATTGGAATTGAAGTAGCTGACGCATTAAAAGGAATTCCAACACCAGTTGAAGGTGAAGAACAAGTTGCTCAAGAACAAGAAGTTGCAAAAGAACAACAAGAATATGTTCAAAATACAACATTCGAAGTAAAACCTTCATTATGGCAAAGAATTAAACAAAGCAAGATTGTTAGAACAATGAGCTACATATTCAAAATAAAAGTTAAATTAGAATTACCAAACGCCCTTCCAGAAGGTAGAGGATAAAATAAATAAAAAAAATATAGACCTAAATTTAATATTTAGGTCTATTTTAAAATAAGGAGGAAATTATATATGACACAAGCTGATGAGAATTTTATTAAAACTTGTAAAGACATTTTAAATTATGGCTATTCATCTGAAGGCACTGGCGTTAGAACAAGATGGGAAGATGGAACAGAAGCAAATTATATATCATTAGTAGGGGTAACTAATAAATATGATTTGGAAAAAGAATTTCCAATGATAACACTTCGTAATAATACAAATACAGTAAAAAGAGCAATAGACGAAATATTATGGATTTGGCAAAAAAAATCAAATAACATAAAAGACTTAAATTCTCATATTTGGGATCAATGGGCAGATAAAGATGGTTCTATTGGAAAGGCATACGGATATCAATTTGCAAAAAAATATGAATTCAAAACAAAAGAAGGAATAAAGAAAATGGATCAAGTAGATTATGTTTTATATCTATTAACACACGATCCTGCAAGCAGAAGAATTATGACTAATTTATTCAATCACGAGGAACTAAAAGATATGAATCTAGAACCTTGTGCATTTGGAACTCAATGGCTTGTAAAAGAAGGAAAACTACATCTTATTTTAAATCAACGTTCCCAAGATATGTTGGCGGCTAATGGATGGAACACAATGCAATATGCTGCACTAACTCATATGTTTGCGCAGGTAGCTGGCCTAAAAGTTGGAACATTAACACATAATATAGGTGATTGCCATATATATGATAGGCATATACCTTTAATAAAACAACTGCTAGAGGCAGAAGCAATGGATGTTTCTCCACAATTAGTTATTCATAATCCTACAAAGAATTTCTATGAATTTAAAGTAGAAGATTTTGAGATAGTAGGATATGATTATAACAAGAATATAAATTTAGGAAAAATACCAGTTGCACAATAAAAACAAAAAACTGTGGAGCAGCAGACTCTTAATCAGCTAGCTCCGAAAGGAGAAAAAATGTTAAGTATTATAGTTGCAAAAGCAAAAAATAATATTATAGGAAAAGATAATCAGTTAATATGGCATATACCGGAAGACTTAAAAAGATTTAAAACATTAACTAGCAATCATACAATTATTATGGGCAGAAAAACTTTTGAATCTTTAGGAAGAATACTACCAAATAGAAAACATATTATTCTATGTAATGATGCAGAAATGCATATAGATGATGAAAGAGTTGAAATAGTAGACGATATTTCAAAATTAAATAGTTATATTCACTCTGAGGAAGAAAACTTTGTAATAGGTGGTGCAACCATTTATCGTTTGTTAATGCCTTATGCATCCAAGATGTATATAACGGAAATTAATCAAGAATTTGAAGGAGATGTATCTTTCCCAACCATTAATATGGAAGAGTGGAATATTACAGATGTAGAAGATGGATTAAAAGATGAAAAAAATCCTTATGACTATAAATATGTGACCTATGTTAGAAAAAATAACAAATAAATTCTGAATTCAAAAAATTAAAGCAACAAAACAAATAAAAAAATGGACACATATTAAAATCCAATATATAATGTAAGT
>CANQDX010000036.1 GCA_947594065.1 uncultured Clostridia bacterium | reverse complement strand
CCCCTACGGGAATCGAACCCATGATTCCACCTTGAGAGGGTGGCGTCTTAACCGCTTGACCAAGGGGCCTTTTTTATACTTATCTATATTAACAAGAAATTATGATTTTGTCAATCACTTTTTTGTGTTTCATTCACATATTCTATAGATAGGCTTAGTATATTTTCTAATCTTTGTTCTTGCTTGGTTAAGTATAAATAGCCAATTAGCCCTTCAAAAGCAGTAGCATACATATATTCTTGTACATTTGAATTTTTAGGTAAATGATGATTTTTTGTATTTCGTGTTCTTCTTACAACATCCTTTTCTTCTTCTGTTAATTTTAATTCTATTTTTTCTAAAATTTTTGCTTGTGCAGATGCTTTAACAAACTTAGTTGCCTCAATATGTAACTTATGTGGCTTGTACTTTGTATTTGTTACAAGATAATTTCGTACATATTGCTCATATACACTATCTCCTATGTATGCCCATACTAATGGGGACATTTGATTTACTTCTATTACTTCCATTTAATCTACTACCTTTTCTAATGTAATTTTACCTATTTTAGCATTTCTAAAATCGTCTAATAAAATATTTGCAACTTTTTCATCGTCTATGTTTCCACCTGAAACGATACATCCTCTTTTTTGTCCTATCAAACACATAATTTCATATATATTATTGTGTTCTTCATTATCTTGTTTTAGAATTTTTTGCACTTCTTCTGCATTTAGTTTGTATCTTTCTAAAACGTTATCTAAATAATTTTCTATTAAAAATTTAAGTAATTGATAAGCTACTTCTACTTTTGGCAAAATATCGTCTTTTATTGTACCAGTATAAGCAAGGTTTAATGCTACCTTATTGCTTTCAAACTTAGGCCATAATACTCCTGGTGTATCTAATAATTCAATGTGATTTGATAATCTAATCCATTGTTTCTGCTTAGTAATTCCTGGTTTATTTCCAACAGCCATTGTAGATTTTTTAGAAATTCGATTAATAAATGAAGATTTTCCTACATTAGGAATTCCTATAACTAAAACTCTGATTGGTTTTCCTGTTCTTCCTTTTTGTTCATTTATTTTTTGTTCTTCTTGCATTAATTTTTCTATTTCTTTTTCTACCTTGCTGATTCCTTTTCCGGTATTAGAATCAACACAAATAGCTGATACATTTTTTTTGCTAATTTTTTGTATCCATTTAAGTGTTTCTTTTTCATCTGCTAAGTCACTTTTATTTAAAATTACTATTTTCTTTTTATTTTTAATTAATCCTTGCATATCTGGGTTTTGACTAGAAACTGGAATTCTAGCATCTAGTATTTCTATTACCACATCTATTAGTTTTAGAATATCTGCAATTTCTCTCTTTGTTTTCGCCATATGACCGTGGGTACCAATTTATATTCATTTTATTTTCATTCATTTTCATTTCTTCACCTTTTCTTATTCATATTAAAAAAAATTAGAGCTTGGAAATGGGAAATTTTTTCACACTTCCAACCTCCAATTAATTTTCGTTTTATTTTCGGTTTATAATGTTTTATAATTGTTTTTATCTGCTCTTTCATCATACTTTCTATCATAGGCTTCATTTTTATAAAAGAAGTCTGTTTTCTTATCTACTGGTTTTGCTTCTTGTTTTTTTGCTGCTGCAACTATGAAAAATGCAAATAATGGTAGAATAACACCAATTAAAGATACTACCATTTCAGTAATAGAGTCCATACTTGCATTTGAGGATGATAAAACACTAAAAATATTTAATAGGCTTGGTCCATAATAAGCAATAGAACTAATTAAGAAAAGAATTGCTCCTGTTAATTTATTTTTAGATAACAATATGATACTTATAAGCATAATGAAAAGAAATATAATTTCATAATTTACATTAGCTGATTTAACCATAAAATCTATTCCCCATACTGTTGTAAACACTACTATCAATCTAAATATGAATAGTATTACTGAAAACATTATAATTAAATAATTTGACATTGTTCTCATTTGTTTCACCTCTTCTATTATTTTAACAAATTTCTACATAAAAATCAAGTTCAAATGCAATAGCGATTGTAGCATTTTTTTAGTAAAAATTTCTTACTAGATAAAAAAGAACGGTTTCCCCGCTCTTTTATTCTTTATTTATATCTTTTAATAATTCTAATTGTGATATTAGTAATGATTCCATTTTTGCTTTGTAAACATCAAATTGTTTTTGAACGTCTTCTAACTCTTTTTCTTTTAAACTTATTTGATTCGTTAAGGCATCAACTTCTTTTTGTGCATTTAATTTTGCCTCATTGATAATTTGTTCTGCTTGTTGTTTTGCAACATCTTTTACTTCATCTGCCGCATTTTGTGCCATTACTAATGTACTTTGTAAAGTGGATTCTATTGCTTTGTAATGTTCCATATCACCTTTTAATTTTGTTACTTCGTTTTTATATTCTGAATTTTCTTTAAATATTTTTTCATATTCAACTGTTAATTCGTCTAAGAAATCATCTACTTCATCTACACTATATCCATTTACCATTTGTTTTGCAAATTTTTTATTTTCTATATCTAATGGTGTTATCATAATTTTCCCCCTATCTGATATATAATAGACGGACAAGAGTCCGTCCTTATATTTTTTTCTTATTATCCGTTTTTTAACCAAGAAACTGAAAGTTTATTTTTTATTTCATCTCTTGCCATCTCTGTTGAGATTTCATAATATGTAGGCGCAATTAAAAATATTGAATTTGATATTTTTTGAATATGTCCATCTAGTGCGTGTACTGCACCACTCATAACATCAACAATTCTCCTTGCAACATCTTTATTTACATATTCTAAATTAACAATTACTGATTTTTTGTTTTTTAGATATGTGCATATTTCCTCTGCTTGTTCAAATGTTGTTGGTTGAGAAATAACCATTCTAACTTGATGTGTTTGTGGCATATTAACAACTTTTCTTTTTGAAAAGAATCCTCTATCTTCTGATTCTTCTTGTTCTTCATCTGTTACCTCTTCGTCTATATATTCCTCTTCTTCATCTTCTTCATTTTGGTTTACTCCAAATACTTCCCAAAATTTATTAACAATAGCTCCTGCCATTATAAAAACCTCCTACCTATTCATTAGTAAATTAACTCGTTTATAGTATCTTACTTTTTTTATATATTGTCAATAGTTTTTTAAAACGTAATTAATTCTTAACATTATTGTAATAGAATTGTAATATTATTTTGTTGGTTTTAGTAATATTTCGTCGTATAAACTAATATTTTTCATATTTGATATTTCTTCTGTAGTATAGCCCATTTCTTTTAGTTCTACACTTGTATAATTTTCAATGATACTGTAATTTTCTGCCTCTTTTAAAACTTTTACAAGAATATCATCAGTATAGCCAACTCTTTTACGTATAATATATTTTTTTCCATCTCTTTCGATTATTGAAGAGTTTGGAACCTTTAGACCGCTTGCATTCCACCATACGACCTCAAAAGAAATTTTTCTGTAATTGATTAATTTTTCTACACAGCTTGTTATTTTAAAAACAAGTAGTATATTTCCACTTTCTTGGTCTGCAATATATTCTACTGTTGCTTTTATTTCATCCCCTGTTGAAAGTATTAGTTGTACGCTATCATTTAGCTGAGTATTTTTTGCTTCTTCAGATTTTAAAATTGCTGCTATATAACATTGATAATTATTAACAATTTTTCCGCTTTCATTGCTACTTGGTATCATTTCACCAGTTTTTATTTTAAGACTGTTTAAATAATCTTCTGTAAGATTTTCAAAACTGTTAACTGTTAGAGTTTCTTCTAAACCATCTACTTTATAAGAAACAAGTCCACTTACTGTTGATTCTATATATTCTGAACCTGAATTTAATTTTTCTTCTAGTTTACTTCTTTTGGAAATAAGTTCTTTAATGTAAGAACCTGATGGGCTATGCTCTCCTGTTAGTTTTGCCTTTTTTGTTAAAGCTTGGTTAATTTCTTTTTTTGCTTCTACAATATCTACCTTTTTATTCATATCTGCAATTTCGCTTAGTTTTTCTTCTATTTGTCTATCAATGGAGGCAATATCGCTTGAATAAATATTACTACTTTGTTCTAAGGCATCTTGAATTTGCAAGTCTAAATCTGCAATTTGTTGTACAAGTTTTTCTTCATTATTTGTATAATATCTAAAAATAGGATCTCCTTTTGCTACTCTTTGTCCTTCTGTTTTTATTTGTGCAATTCCATTTTTGTAGTTATTGCCTTGAAAAAGTTTTTCTTCTCTTATTAAATAACCGCACTGCTTCTTCCGAATCTGAAATTTTTCCATTTTCTATCATAAATGTATCAGTAGGATTAATAAATAAGGCTATAATGCTGTATGCAAAGCATCCTAAAAGGATAAGTGTAATGATAGATACCATAAGCAATTTTTTATTAACTTTTACTGTTTGCTTTTTCCCTTTTTTATTTTTCAACTTAATACCTCGTTTCTTATATTAGTATTTAGATTGACTTAAGAATAATCTCTATATTTTTATTAATATCATCTTGACCATTTAACCATATTGTTTGTTTATTTTTTCTAAACCAAGTAAACTGTCGTTTTGCATATCTTCTCGATTCTTGTTTTATTTTTTCTATCATTTCTTCTTTTGATAATTCACCTTCTAGATATTGTTTAACTTCTTTATAGCCTAAGCCCTGCATACTAGTTGGGAAATTTTTATATTTTTTTAACAGATTTTTTACTTCTTCTATTAGTCCTTTTTCTATCATAAGGTCCACTCTTTTATTTATTCTTTCATATAGTTTTTCTCTATTGTAATCGATTGCAAATACTTTATAATTATATGGCACTTCATTTAATCTAGATTCTTTTTCTTGTTCTGTTTTTGTTTTTCCTGTTGCATTATAAATTTCTAAAACTCTTGCAATTCTTTTATAATCATTAGGACTAATTTTTTTCATTGCATCTGGGTCAATTTTTAGAGCTTGATTATATAGAACTTCTATTCCTTGTGTTTGTTTTATTTCTTCTAATTTTTTTCGATATTTTTCATCTAATGGAATATCTTTATAATTTATCTCATAAATAAGTGCATCTATATAAAGGCCTGTTCCACCAACAACTATTGGTATTTTTCCTTTTTGCAATATTTCTTCCACAGCTTTTTTAGCGTCTGCTTTGTAATTTGCAACACTATATCTTTCATCTGGCAAAACACAATCTATTAAGTAATGCTTTATTCCTTGCATTTCCTCGTTAGTTACTTTTGCGCTACCAATATTCATATCTTTATATATTTGCATAGAATCTGCAGATACAATTTCGCCATTTATTTTTTTTGCAAGTTCAATAGATAAACTTGTTTTTCCAGACGCTGTTGGTCCACAAATTACAATAACTGTTGGTTTCATTTTAATCCTTTCTTTTTGAAATTTTATTATTTTCTTCGTGCAAATTTCTTTTCAATATCTTTTTGATCCATTTTTATTGCTGTTGGTCTGCCGTGTGGGCAAGTGAATGGATTTGGTAATTTTAATAGTTCATCCATTAGATTTTCTACTTCTTGTGCATCTAATGCCATTTTTGCTTTTACTGCAGATTTGCAAGCAACAGTTGCAATAAATCTTTCTTCTATTTCTTGTTTAGCTGTTCTTGCTACTGTGTTAATCTCGTCTAATGTTTCTAGGAATAACTCTTTCGTATCTAAATCATAACATACCGTTGGCACTCCAATTAGTTTAATGGTGTTTTCACCAAATTCTTCTAATTCAAATCCGGCATTTTTAAAAATTTCCATATTCTCACGTGCAATGTCCATTTCTTTATGTGTTAAGTTGATAACATCTGGTAATAATAAAAGCTGTGAATCTTTTTCACCTTGTGAATAGTAGTTCTTTTTAATCTTTTCATACATAATTCTTTCGTGAGCTGCGTGTTGATCTATAATATATAATTCATCTTTTATTTCTATAATAATATATGTAGAAAATGCAATTCCAATAAATTTGTATACTGGTTTTTCCTTATACTCTACTACGTCATCAAAAACAGAAACATTATTATCTTTTATGATGTCGTAAGCATCTATTTTTTTCTTGCCCTCTTCTATTTTTTCTTCTGTAGATGCTGGAATTTTTCCAAATGCTTTTTCATACATTGTATCAAAATTTTCAGATACTCTTAAATTTTCTAGTTCTTCTATGTTTTTAGATACGTCTTGATAAGAGGCCATTTCTTCTTTATTTTCCTCATTTAACTTACTGTTTTCTTCGTCTGTTTCTATTTCGTCTTGTATATTGGCTCTCATTTTTGCAAGGTCTGTTAAAATATTTCCGATGGATGTATTGGCATCTCTTATTTCTGTTTTCTTTTCTTCGCTTATATTTGCTTTTTCAATATTTTTTTGTTCTTGCTTTAATTGTTCTTTTATTTCGTCTGTATTTATTATTTGTGTTTTTTCTATGTTATTTTCTGTATTTGAATTTTCTGCTGTGTTATCTTTTATATGTTTATGAAAGAAATTTTCTGTTAGCTTTCGTCCACCAAATAAATTTCCATAATTATTTATTTTCTTGGCTTCTTCAACTGCTTCCTTGTTATCTTCTATTTCTTTTTCAGGTGAAGCGATTAGTTCTGATTTTAACAATGTTTCTTCAATTGCGTGATAAATAGCCTTAAAAATATTATTTTCTTCTGCAAATCTTACTTCTAATTTTGCAGGGTGAACATTTACATCTACTTTTGATGGATCCATATCTATATTTAATATAACGAATCCATATTTACCTATTGGAATCATACCTTTGAAGGCTTTTTCAGTTGCTCCTGTTAATAGTTTATCTCTTATATATCTTTTATTTACGAAAAACATTTGATTACTTCTATTACTTCTTGCAATTTCTGGTTTTCCAATTACTCCAGTTATATGCATATCTTCATACGTATAATCTACATCTAGCACACTGCTTGCTATATCTTTTCCATAAATTGCATAAATAACATCTTGCATATTTCCATTTCCATTTGTTTGAATAATTGTTTTGCCAGAGCTAATTAACTTGATAGAAATATTTGGGTTTACAAGGGCAATTCTAGCTACTACATCTTCTATATACCCAGCTTCTGTAAAGTCCTTTTTTAAGAATTTATATCTAACTGGTGTATTGAAGAATAAATTAGTTACTGTAATAGTTGTTCCTTGTGGACATCCAACTTCTTCAAATTCTAGTGTTTTTCCTGCTTCTACTACAATTCTATTGCCAATATCATCTTTTTCATATTTGGATACCATTTCTACATTTGCAATTGCTGCAATACTAGCTAATGCCTCACCTCTAAATCCCATTGATTTTATCATATCTAAATCACTGGCTTGTCTTATTTTGCTTGTTGCGTGTCTTTCAAAAGCAATTTCCATATCGTCTTTTTGAATTCCTTTACCGTTGTCAGTCACTCTAATATATGAAATACCTCCATTTTTTATTTCGACATTGATTGTTGTTGCACCTGCGTCTATTGAGTTTTCAACCATTTCTTTAATAACAGATGCTGGTCTTTCAATTACTTCTCCTGCAGCTATTTTATTAATAGTTAAATCATCTAATAAAACTATACTTCCCATAAATTACTCCTTATTTATCGTTTTTATTATTTTTCACTTTGATTATATCATTTAACTATAAATTTGTGTAGAGAATTTTAAAATAAATTGTAATTTGTCTGCATATTGAAAGATTTATTAAGATAAATAGAGTAGCGCGAGGTGATTTCCATTAAAATTTTCGAGCAAGTTATGGGTGGGGACCGACAAATTATAGTCTGTTAGCAGAAACGAACTCTCGTGAAGTTTCTGCGATACAGACTATTATGCAGTTGGGGCGTTGCGATGAAAATTTTAATAAATCACCGGGAGCGAACTTAAATATTTACTCAGACAAATTACAATTTATGATGTGTAACACTTAATTAAGAAAATGAATAATATATCATATACAAAAGAACAAAGAGTTTTAAGATTTTCACATAGGGAGGTCTATTAAGATGGGAAATTGTTGTGGTTGTAATAGTGAAATCTTATGGTTCATTATTCTTTTCTTACTACTTTTCTGTTGCGGATGCGGCAATAGATGCTGCTGCAATAACTAATTGCCCTAAACAAGAAAAATGTACATTTCAAAAGTTGAAAGGGGGGAATTTAGATGCCAGAAAATAGAGGTTGCGGATGTGGCGGTTTCGGTTTTGGTGGAGATTGCTGCTGGATAATCATATTAATAATCATACTTTTCTGTTGTTGTGGTAACAACAATAACTGTGGTTGCTAATTAAACACATACTTTAAAAACCCAAAAAGGCTTCAACCTTTTTGGGTTTTTATGTATAAATAATTGACTTTTTTAATAGTATGTATTATAATAATTTTAGAAAATAAGGAGCCACAAAGTGTGGTTACCATTGATTATTGATTAGAAAATCACATCTCAACGGTCAGCAGAGGTGTGATTTTCTTTATATGTAATAATAGTAATAGCTATTATTGTAATAAAGAGAATTACAGTGAGAAATATATTGGTAATTAAAGATAAAATCAATAATTGAAACAATATATCTGTTACCATAGATATCACCCCACTTTCTTTTGTAAAGTTAGAATGATACCACACTCTGCTTTTCCTTATTTTCTATTTGAGATTATATAATTTCTTTTTATATTTGTCAATATGTTTGCAAACTTTTGTTTATTTTTCTTTTTATATATCTTTATATTGATTTACTTTTCTCTTTGAAATAATAGCGATGGCTACTACAAAGATAAGTAGAACAGATAACATTACTACACCTGTTTGAGGTAATTTAGAATCGTTTTTAGTTGTTGTATCTTTACCACCATTACTTGTTCCTGAGCTACTTGGTTTTTGTGTACTTCCATTTTCTCCTTGACTTCCTGCATTTGGAGTTTGGGTTGTATTTCCTCCTGTTTGTCCTTGATTTTGAGAATTAGTTTGTTCACTTTCTACAGCAACTACCTTATAGCCTGAATACGCAGGCAATGTATAAATTGCTGCTGTACCTTCATTATTGGTTACACTACCACCTGTTAGCGAAACTACTTGCAATGTTCCAACATCTCCACTTTTAATAGTATAGGTATAAGTTAACGTATTAGAAGATGCGGTTACACTAGTCAACTTAATATTTTCTCCATTTCCAAATTTAATGGTTAAAGTTGGTTTTTCTTTTAAAACAATATCTTGATTAAATTTAATATTAATATTAATTGCTTTTCCCACTGTTGGATGATATTCTTGCTTTTCTATCGTTTCTGCTCCTGCCTTTGCATTAACTTGGCTAATTGTAGGTGCTCCTGCTGCTACCCCTGTATATTCTGCAACTGTTTTTGCATCTGGTAAACCATCGTGTAAATAGTATCCATCTATTGTTTTGCAATTGTTATCTGTACTTCTTATCCATAGATAATATAATCCATCTTTTGGACTATTGTTATAATATAAATTCAAATAAGATCCTGTAATAGATTCATTTCCCCAATTATTACTATATCCACTAGTTGGAACATTTTGTTTTAAATCTGTATAATTAAGCTCTTTTCCATCGTTTTTGTATTCTAGATATTTGGATATTACTTTAGAATCAGTAATTTTTTCCCATTTAAAACTCATAATACCAGAATTGCACTTATATCCATATAATGATTTGATAGTATATTTTTGACTATCTTTAGAAACATTAACCGCATTTAAAAATGGTAACTTTAAGTTTACTTCTAATCTATCTAATACATATTCTTCTTGGTCTTTTTCTCTTATAAAAAGCTGTCCATTATCCGTTTGTTTTAAAACATTTACAATTTCACTTGTAGCTGGAGATAAAGTAATTTTTGCTGTTGTTGCTGTATATTCTGTAAGTGAAAACCACTTTGTTGGATTTCCTCCTTTAGTAACTAGTGCATATTCATATGCTTTTGCTCCTTGTGCATCTAATGCTAGTCCTGTTAAATTCACCTCTATTGTTCCGTCATTACTTGGAAAATTTCTAGTATACTCTACTTTCGCATAACAGATAGTTGGTATTAAAAATAGTGCTACCGCTAAAATAAATATGAATAAAATCTTTTTGTTTTTTAACATTTTTCTCTCTCCTCGTATAATATGTTTATAAGGTTTATTTAATATAGATTTTATAAACATATTCTTTCTTTTATATTTTATTTTAA
>CANQDX010000035.1 GCA_947594065.1 uncultured Clostridia bacterium | reverse complement strand
GCTGAAAATATTATAAATTTTTTAAAAAATGAAGGAAGAGAAGTTTCTACATTAACAATATATTCTTACCTTGATGCTCTTTGTAAGGCATTGCTAATTAGAAAAGTCTATAGATATGATATACACGGAAAAGCTGTTTTAAAAACATTAAATAAATATTATGTAACAGATTTGGGAATAGCCCAAATTAAAAATAATAAAACAGAAATAGATAAGTCTTATGCACTTGAAAATATTGTATATAATGAACTTATAATAAAAGGATATGATGTATATACAGGAAAAACAAAAAAAGGTGAAATAGATTTTGTAGCAACAAAACCAGACAAAAAGATATATGTGCAAGTGGCATTTAGCATACCAAATGAGGATACAAAAAAAAGAGAATTTGGAGCTTATAACGTAATAAATGACAATTATCCTAAATATGTAATTACATTAGATAACTTATCTTACGAAGTTAATGGAATAAAACATATGAATTTAATAGATTTTCTTTTAGATGATAATTTTTAATATTACATCTAGTCAAATTTAAGTTAATATAATTAGTTCAATTTCATTTTTTAAATAAATAGAGTTCGGATTTAGAAAGTTTCGGTTCACCAAAAAAAGGAATCATAGCAAAGCTATGGTTTCTTTTTTGTTATAATTTTTTATAATAATTTAATACGAACGAAATTTTATGTTTAACACAAATTTAATTTAAAATTGCAACTTGTGATATTTATTCAATACCATATGTATAGTCTGCATAAACCCAATTTCTTTGTATTTCTTCACTTTCCATTTCTACTAAATTAAGGTCTTCTGTATTATTAGCATCACCCTTTGTCCTAAAATACTGCTTACCATTTTCATATACTATTTCAACAATTCTGTGAGTTGTAACTGTATCTTCTTCATTTCTAAATGCAATTACATCTCCTTCTTTTAATGTTGTTGTATCAACTATTTTTACAAATACTAAGTCTCCTGTGTGAATTGATGTTTCCATAGATCCTGACAATACTATCATAGGTTTATAACCTAAAACATCCGGTACTTTATCTGGATATTTATTTGCTTTGAACAATACTGTTGCAGATATTAATAAAATTACAATTGCAATTATAAAAAATATTACTCTTATAATTATTCCAATTTTACTATTTTTTTCTTTTTTGCTTTTCTTTACATTTCTCATATTCTTTACTCCTTTATGTCATATTATTAAAGTATTAAATCTTCAAATAATAATTTTATATTAAAGTCGAAAATTTTTTTGTGCTCTTGCATTATAACAATAAGTTTTATTTATTTCAACATAATTTAGCAAATAATAACAAAAAATTCGTTAAAATATAAAAGAGAGGAAAATATAGAAACAGAATATAAAACAAATACATTGTCTTGACATTACCTTTATAATATGCTAAAAAAATTATGAAAGAATTAGAAAAATAGATTAGCTTAGATAATAAATAATAAGCAATAAAATAATCAGTTATTGAGGAAATTATAATGAGAGAAGAAATAGAAAAATATATAAAAGAATACTATGATGTTTTGCAAGAATATCCTTGGAGAGAATATCCTAATTATACAACATTCAAACACAAAAATAATAAAAAATGGTTTGCTCTCATAATGGATGTTCCATTTGAAAAATTAAAAATAAATAAAGATGGCATAGTAAATGTAATAAATTTAAAAAATATGCCAGAGATGATAGGTGGACTACGAAAAGAAAAAGGCATATTACCAGCATACCATATGAATAAGGAACACTGGATTACAGTTCTATTAGATGGTACAATTTCAAAGAAGAAAATATGCGAATTAATAGATATAAGCTATGACTTAACAATAAAAAATAGATTCATAGAATAGCTAATAAACAAATATAACAAATTGCATATTTTCTAATCAAGTTTTTTATACTTCCATTCTAATGTTTTTATTACTAAATCGTCTATTTGTTTTTCTGTTAAAACTTCATTTTTGACTGCGTTTTTTATTTGCTCGATAGCGCTTTTGTAGTCTGATGTAATAATCAAATTATTTCCACTCTTTACCGCCTTTATATAAACATCTTTTATTTGTGATGTTGCACCCATTGATACATCATCAGTAATGATGATGCCTTTAAAATTTAAATCATCTCTCAAAAGTTTATGTACTGCTTTTGAGATGGATGCTGGATTTTTCTTATCCATACATTCTATAATATTATGGCTAATTAAAATGGCATCTGCACCAGCCTTTATTCCTTCTTCAAATGGTGGAACTGCTTCATTGATAATTTCTTCATACGTTCTGGTATCATTTGAACCAGATTTGTGAGTATCACTATTATGCCCATATCCAGGAAAATGTTTTAATGCGTAAGATACACCGGTATTCTTACTTGCCTCAATAACAGTTTTTGCAAATTCTTGTGTTAATTTTACTCCTTGCTTTAAAGTCCTTTCATACATATAATCAGAAGGGTTTGAAACATCGATAACGGGTGCTAAATTTAAGTTTAATCCAAGTTCTTTTAATAGTGCTGATTTATTGATGGTATCTTGCCTAATTAAATCAAAACCACCTTTTTTATAAAGTACACTTGGTGATTTGAATTTTTCTTTTGCTAAATTTTTGTTACTGCTAATTCTAACAACGCTTCCACCTTCTTCATCTACTGCTGTAATTAATGGAATTTTAGAGGCATTTTGAACTTCACTAATCATATCAATTACTTGTTTTTTAGTTTTTCCTTTAAAATCTTTTTCAAAAAATAAATATCCCCCAAAGTAATTTTGTCTTACAATGTCTTTTGCATTACTAGTTGGGAATCTTACTAAAAAAAGCTGTCCTATTTTTTCGTCCAAAGTCATTTGATTTAAAGTTTCTTCCGCTTTAGTATGTAATATTTCGTCCAATGTTGGCTCTTTTACGATATTTTGCTTTTGTGTATTTGGCATTTCTATATTTTCTTGATACATAATGGAATATGCCCAAAACCCACCCAATAAAATGACAAATAATATAATGATTAAAACGATCTTTTTCATAAAATACCATTTCTCCTTTTTGCATAAATTATAATATGAAACAAATTTTTTTACAATTATTTTCTTTTAATTAAGTCAATATTAATTTAAAATAATTAATAAAATTTTTTTGACTATTATTTTAAAGTGATGTATAATTTTTATTAAGAGATTTAACTAAATGTAGAATTAAATGAAGCAAAAAAAGGAGTAAAAAATGAGCATTTATCTTATTGAAGTAATAATTTTTTTAGTAGTTGCATTATTAGTTACAATAATTTTTAAAATAGGAAAAATTAACAAACTAGGACTAGTAATATTTTTATTATTCATTGCTTTAGCTGCCAGTTTGATAGGAACGTATGTATTAGAAAAGCCACAAGTAGATTTAAAAAGTCAAAAAATAAAATTAGAAGTAAAGCAATATACCGAAGTTAAAATTCCACATACAACATATCATATGAAGGATGTTACTTCTTCTGTTAAAGTGAGAGGCGTTGTAGATTATAATAAAATAGGTTCATATAAAATACAGTATGAAGTTCCAACTATCATTGGAAAATATACTGTTGAGCAAACTATAGACATCGTTGATGAAACTCCTCCTACAATAACTTTAAATGGAGATAAGGAATGTAATTTATCATATTCTTCAGAGTATAAAGAGGCAGGTTTTACAGTTGAAGATAATAGCAAAGAAGATTTAACGCAAAATGTTAAAATAGAAAAGGAACAAATAAATGACACTGAATACGATATTGTGTATTCAGTAAAAGATAGTGCAGGAAACGAAGCAGTTGAAAGAAGAAAGGTACATATAATAGATGATGTCGCTCCAGTTATAAAGTTAAATGGCAGTGCTAGTATGAAAATACTTTTAAATGGCGAATATAAAGAAAAAGGTGCAACTGCAGTAGATGAAAAGGATGGAGACTTATCAAATGAGATAAAAGTATCAGGCAAGGTAGATACAACAAAAGTAGGAGAATATAAAATTCAATACAAAGTTTCCGATAAATCTGGAAATGAGGCACAAAAAACTAGAAAAGTTACTGTATACAAAAAGGAAGAAAATAAAACAGTAACACCTGCTCCAACTCAAACTCAAACGCAAACACAAAGCAATAAAAGCGGAGGTACTGGAATAATTTATTTAACTTTTGATGATGGACCTTCTAGCAGTATAACGCCTAAAATTTTAGATATTTTAAAAAAGAAAAATGTAAAAGCTACATTCTTTATATTAAATTATAGTTCATCGCTAGAATACCTTGTAAAAAGGGAATATAATGAAGGACATTCTATTGGAATTCACGGCTATTCACACACTTACAGTAAAATTTATACATCAGATGAAGCCTTTATGAATAATATAACTAAGTTACAAGAAAAAATTAAAAAGACTACGGGATATAGTCCAACAATAATAAGATTTCCTGGAGGAAGCTCAAATACTGTTAGTAGAAATTATAATAAAGGTATTATGACAAGGCTTACAGAAGAGGTTCTTAAAAGAGGATTTAAGTATTATGACTGGAATGTTAGTTCAGGAGATGCGGGAGGAGCAAAAACATCAAAACAAGTGTATAATAATGTTACAAAAGGTTTAAAGAAAAATCGCGCAAATATAGTGCTAATGCACGATTTTGGAGGAAACACAAAAACATTAAATGCATTATCAGATATAATAGATTATGGCTTAAAAAATGGATACACATTTAAAAGTATAACTATGGAAACACCAATGGTAACACATAATGTTAATAATTAAAAAATGAACTTTATATGAAAAAATACACTTCTAATATAGTAGGTCGATGGTATTAGAAGTGTATTTTATTGTAATGAAAATCTGCAGGAATTGAAAAAGTAGGGGAGCTTAATTTTACAGAACATTTGGGGGAGTCGGTAAAAAAAAGAAAATTTTAATTCCTGCAAGCTTGAAGGCATAGTTAATAAAGCTTTTAAACTAAGCTATTTCATATTTAAATATTCTTTTAATTTTTGGGATTGTTTTTGAATTATTCTTTTCCTAACTAAAATAAAAATGGAAAAAAATAATAATATTTTGATAAAAAACATTTTGAATTCCTAAATAAAATATGAATCTAAATTTTACAAAATTATAATATAACGATAGGCGAAAAATGTCAAGAAAAAGATTACGACATAATTCGCCAAAAAATTACAGAAGTTAGCATACCAGCTAAATCAGCAAGAAGAGCAGCTACTAGCACAAATCTTGTTTTCTTAATTTTTACAACACTTGTATATAGCGCAATTGTATATAAAGTGGTTTCAGTAGAACCCATAATGGTAGAAGTCATTAATCCAATTAAAGAATCTACGCCATATTTTGTCATAATATCGGTAGCAACTGCCATAGAAGCACTTCCAGAGATGGGACGTAGGCAGGCTAAAGGTAAAATCTCCGGTGGAATTTTTATTAAATTAAGAAGTGGTAAGGATAAATTTGTTATTGCATCTATAATTCCAGACTCCCTTAGAACATTAATTGATAAGAAAAGCCCTAAAAGAGTAGGAAAAATATTCATTACAATTTGTAATCCTTCTCTTGCACCATCTAAAAAAACATCAAAAACTTGCTTTTTTTCAAATAATCCATAAACAATAATAATTAATATTGTAGTAGGAACAGCAACACTAGATATATAATTTATGAAATTCATAAAACCTCCAAACTACATTTTTTTTATAAGAATTTTTCCGACAATAATTGCCGTTAAAAAAGCTGCAATAGTTGCAATCCATACGGCCATAATAATTTTTGTGGGTTCTTCAGAGCCTAAAGAACTTCTAATGGAAATAACAGAAGTAGGAATTATTTGAAGTGACGCGGTATTTACTAAGATAAACATTGCCATTGAATTGCTTAATTTGCTTTTATCTTCATTTTTTTCTTGCATAGACTTCATCGCATTCAAACCAAGTGGTGTAGATGCATTTCCAAGCCCAAGAATATTTGCAACCATATTCATTGAAATTTCTTTACTTATTTTTTTATCATTTTTAATTTCTGGAAAAATAAACGAAATAAGCGGTTTCAAAAATTTAGTTAATTTTTCAATTAAAGATGTTTGCACAGCTATTTTCATAATTCCATTCCATAAACAAATAGTTCCTAATAAAGTTAAACATAAATTAACAGTTTGTTCGGCAGAGTCAAAAATAGCGTTATTAATATTAAAAATATTTCCAGAATAAATTGCGTAAATAAATGAAAGGATAATAAAGAAAGGCCATATTTTATTTAACATATATAAAATCTCCTTTGGTATTTATTATCTAAATGTATTCAAAAAAATTTATAAAAGAACAAATATATTTTATATGTTTGTTATTGACTAAACATACAAAATATGGTATTATTTTAAAGAAATAATTTGTCGAAATTTGTAAGATAATTCGACAAAAGCTTATAATTTTTTAGGAGGAAAGTATGAAAGCAACAGGAATTGTAAGGAAAGTTGATGAATTAGGAAGAGTAGTTATACCAATAGAATTAAGAAATAAATTTGATATACAAGTAAAAGATCCAATAGAAATATTTGTAGATGGAAGCGCAATAGTATTAAAGAAATACGAACCAAATTGCATCTTTTGCGGAAATTCTAAAGATTTATTAAGTTACAATGAAAAGCTAGTATGTAAAAAATGCGCTGAAAAAATAGGAAAAAAAATAGAAGAATAATAAAGGAAGTTAAAACATCTTAACTTCCTTTATTATAAATATAACAGATATAATTTAATTAGGTTTTATGAATGAAATATTGATATATTTCATTTTTCTTAACATTTTTATCTTTTGCAATTTTCTTTATAATTTCATTCTTTTCTAAACCTTGTTTTTGATAAAATAAATAATGTTCTTCTAAAGAAAATGTGTTTAGAGAATTAGGAGCATAATCTTGTGAATTATCTGATTTTTCAATTACTAATACAAATTCTCCTTTTGGATTTTCTATTTTTTCTAAAAGTTCAAAAGCAGTTCCAGTAATAAAGTCTTCATAAATTTTAGTAAGCTCCTTTGCCAAAACAATTTTTCTATTTCCTAAAATTTCACTTAAATCTTTTAATGTAGAAAGTAATTTGTGTGGTGCTTCATATAGAATACAAGTATTAGCACAATCTTTAATTTTATCTAATTTTTCTTTTCTATTTTTTTTATTCAAAGGAAGAAAACCCAAAAAAGTAAATTCTGTAGTGTCCATCCCAGAAGCAATTAATGCATTTACAAAGGCACACGCACCAGGAATTGGAACAACTTTTATATTGTTTTGTATAGCAAGTTTTACAATCTCTTCTCCTGGATCTGATATTCCTGGAGTACCTGCATCTGTAATAAGTGCTATATTTTTTCCATCTATTAATTTGTCCATTAATAATTCAGATTTTACTTCTTCATTATGCCTATGATAGCTGATTAGGGGCTTTGAAATTTCTAAATGATTCAAAAGTTTTAGAGAATGTCTTGTATCTTCTGCTGCAATAATATCTACTTCTTTTAAAATATTAATTGCCCTTAAAGTAATGTCATCTAAATTTCCAATAGGTGTTGCCACTAAATATAAAGTTCCTGCCATTTTTATGCCTCCGTTTGATATATTTTTAGAATTTCATCTGTATAAGAACCATTGTGATTATAGATAATAAGCGGTTTTTCAATATTTAAGAAAGGTTTTGCATCTTTGGTAGCTTTAACTAATATTAGTTTTGGTATGCTATCACAATAAGATTGAACCAGCCTTAATTTTTTTGGCTCTAAATTGTGTTTTCTTAATAAATAAAACAAATCAACAAGTCGTTCTGGTCTATGAACCATATATAAACTGCAGTTACTTTTTAATAATTTAGAAGAAATAGATATAAAATCTTCTAGAGAAGCAGTAATTTCGTGTCTTGAAATTAGTTTTGTTTTTGATTCATTTTGAATGCCAGAGTTTTCCTTTTTATATGGAGGATTAGAAACAATAGCATCAAAAGTATTTTCTTTGAAATAATTGGGCAAATTTTTAATGTTTTGATTTATAATTTCAAATCTATCTTCTAAATCATTTAACTTTATGCTTCGAGATGCCATTTCACATACATCTTCCTGAATGTCTATTCCATATATTTTAGAAAGAGCAGTTTTACCGCACAGCAAAATTCCTAAAATTCCGGTTCCAGTTCCTAAATCTAATACAGTAGAATGTGCAGGAATTTCTTTTGCAAAGTCTGAAAGTAAAACACTGTCTATTCCATAACAAAATCCGTCTTTGTTTTGTATAATTTTTAAATTATTTAATTGTAAATCATCTATTCTTTCATTTTCTTTTAAAATAATTTCCATAAATATCCTAACGAATTCTAAATTTTTAACATATTATATAACAAATACAGAAAAAATGCAATTTTAATGCATAAAGGAGAGATATAATTTGGAGGAGAGATATTACATTAATGATATTGAAGAATATAGAGGAAAGAAAAAGAAAAGCAAATTTTCAATAAAAAAAGATAATACATTAAAATCGCTAAAAGAAGTAGAGTATTTTTTGGAAAATTGGAAGAGAGCTTTTAAAGGAATTAAATTGTATAAAATATTAAAATAGCGCCTATTAAGGAATAGACGCTATTTGGAAAATCTTACCACAGAGCAACAACGTGATTGCCACTCTCGCCACGGTGGTAACAGTCCGGGTTCTTTTCAGAATCTTCTCCGATTACACAGGCCATACCATATTTATTGGCAAGGTTTTGGACAATCGTAGGAATACTTCCTTCAGGATATTTAAAGTGGTTACAAACAACAAGTGTAACCTGAATATTGCCATTTAAATAGTCCTTTATTGAAGAAAAGATATAATCTCCATATTTCAATAAAGAAGGTCTTAAAATGACACCCAAAGCCTTTTTTCCTGTTGAAGATTCAAAAGCAAGGATAGGTGCTTCTCTGGAGAAAGTAAGTACTGCAAGCATATAACCTTCTAAAGTTTTAGTATCCCATACGATGAAGTCTGTGCTTGGTATGAACTTATTTTGTCCATTCTGGCAACCTGCGTAGATCCACTTAGGCACTAAAAAAGGATAAAATTGGTGGCTGAATTTACGAATTTTAGGAAAATATTCTCCTTTTGTTTCCTTCACTTCATAACAGCCTGTCATAGAAGTCATTGCGATCCTGTTAATTTCATTTGGAATGTTCAATGCATCAGTAATTTTTCTTAATTGATCATCGAAATCATTCCGCATATGAGAAACATTTTGCGATAACCCCAGTTCGCCGAGTACAGATTTTCCAAAAATCTTAATCGCCATTTTTTCACTCCTTTGTAATAAATTATTTTAATACTCGGAGTGTGGCAACCTCCGAATAATATTCGAAGGTGACTTTAAAAAAGTACTTCACATAAAACATTATATCACAATGTTAAAGAAAAAGCAATTAATCATTCTTCTTAAAGACTTCATTAAAAGTCACTTTACCATCTTTAAATTTTGAATTTTCTTCACCATTAATTAAAAATTTAACGCCAGACACTTCGTTTAGTTCGGTAAGAGTATTAACGATGGAATAAATAACCATACTTTCTTCATCAATACCAGAAGGGGCATTATCAATAAATTCCTTTGACAAATCAATGTATACGGTATTACCTTTTAAAGTACAAGAATTTACTTTTGTACCGTTTGGAATAGCACTTTTTAATTTTTCACTTTCAGGTCCAGAAATTAATAAATTAACTAAATAAGTATATGGATTCTTATATAAATCTTTAACATCAATACATTTGGCCTCAGCAACTAAGGAGTTTGTATCAATGTTTTTAAAATATAAAGAAATAATAGTCTTTCTTATTTCATCATCTGAGAGCTCTTCTTGTGGTGTGTATTCTGTTAATTCATTTGTGACCATTTCATTAGAAGATGAATGATTAATAAAGAAAATAATGCCAAGAATAATTGCAATTACTAAAATAGTTGTAACAATATAAAATAATAATTTTTTATTTTTCATAGAAAAACCTCCAAAATAAATTTGTTTAATATTATTAAAGACAAGTTTATTTTAGAACAAAAAATATGAAAATAAGGTGGGGAGAAAATGAAATGAAAGTAAACATTATTTTGTAATATATTAGATGCAAAGGGCATATAATATAGTAACGGAATTATTTTTTATTAATAATTGGTAGATTGTATTTGCCAATAAGCACGGAAAATTCATTTGAAATGCAACAAAAATTTTGCCAATAACCCAATAAATTTAAGAAAATGTATTGACATCATAGAATTCAAGTATTATAATAGTAAAAGTTAAATATCGCGGGGTGGAGCAGTTGGCAGCTCGTCGGGCTCATAACCCGAAGGTCGTAAGTTCGAGTCTTACCCCCGCAACCAAAAATTTAACTAGAGTCGCAAGAGATTGTGGACTCTTATTTTTTTGAATAAAAATCTATTTTTACAAAAGTGGGGACAATTTGGGGACAGTCCCTACTTTTTTATGCTATAAATAGCATAATTTAACAATTCTAATTGCTGTTAAACTAAAAATAAATAAAAGTAATTTCAAGAAATTTTGAAAAGAGTTTTTATTTA
>CANQDX010000034.1 GCA_947594065.1 uncultured Clostridia bacterium | reverse complement strand
GAGAGAGAGAGAGAGAGAGAGAGCTATACTTTAAAGAAGAAAAGTACAGCTTTGTTCGACAGTCTGACACACACACACAATGCAATTTAATAAATGAAATACAAGGCATTTCAAACGCTTTATTAAACATAAATGTAAGAGATGGGTAAAGTTTTTACCTGTCTTTTTTGCGCTTAAAAACAAATGAAAAACGTCGTTAAATTGTAATTTATATAAATAACGATTAGTAGAGTAGCGCGAGGTGATTTTAATAAATCACCGTGAGCGAATATAAAAATCTAAGGAGGATTAAAAAATGAACAAAAATCTAAAAAACAAAAAAGTAAAATCAAAAACTAACAAAGGTATTACGCTAGTTGCACTAATCATTACAATTATCGTATTACTAATTTTAGCAGTAGTAGCAATACAAGCAGTAAAAGGAGATGGAATATTAGCCCACGCAAAAAATGCAAGAGATAAATGGGAAGAAGCCCAAAGAAATGAAGAAATAGCATTAGATCAATTAACAGGTAGCATAAATGGACAGACAACCACGGTGTATAATGAAGAAAAGAAAGTAAATGCGCCAGAACTAAAAACAGGAATGGTGCCTGTAAAATATGATACAGACCATTGGGTAGTAACCACAGAAGATGACCCAGAATGGTATTATTATACAGAAGACAAGAAACAATGGGCAAATGTAATGCTACAAGATAATTTAGATTATGATGAAACAACAAAAGTAGTAACAAGTGAAGGAAGTATGTTTGTATGGATCCCAAGATTTGCGTATAAAATTACATCATTACCAGAATATACAGAAACACAATCTACAATTAGTAGTGCTGAGTACACAACCAGAACAACAGAGAGTGCAGGAACCATTGATGTTGTATTTTTACAAGGAAACACAGATTATTATGGAAACAAGAAAGCAATTAGAGCAAATAAAGCAACAGAAGACTATGTAGTACATCCAAGCTTTACAAATGATGTAAACTTAGGAGGATGGGACAGAGAATTAACCGGATATTGGGTAGCAAAATTTGAAGCAGCCTATAGCGGAACAGCAGGAGACCCAAACTCAGCCCAAGATTCCACTGTACACTATACAAGAACTTATGGAAAAAACGGTGCAACGAGTAAAAGTGAACACATTTTAAACAATTATTATGGACAAAAACAAATAGCAGACTCAGCATTAACAGGAGAAAAAGGAAAAGCAATAAAATACCCAATCTTTACTGGAAATAGACCATCATTTAATTATATTAGTATTGGAGATTCCTATAGTTTATGTTTAAGCTTAAATGCAAGTGGGAACCCTTATGGAATAAATAATAGTTCAGACCCACATTTAATGAAAAATAGTGAATGGGGAGCAGTAGCATATTTAAGTCATAGCAAATACGGAAGAAATGGAACAGAAATAAGCATTAATGATAATAAAGAATTTTCTAATGATTCTCCAAGTGATGAAAGTAAAAGAACAGTATGGGCGACAACCGGTGGAGGAAACTATAAATCAAATACCACTCAAAGTTCAACTGGATATATATATGGAATATATGATTTAAGTGGAGGAGTATGGGAAAGAGTAGCAGGTTACGTGAATAACACAAATATAGCTACCTATGGAGCTTCAATGCAAGTAGGAAATAGTACAAAATATGTTACTTTGTATGTAAAAGGAGAAAGTGATAATAGAATACCAAATTATGTAGCAAATAAAGATTTTTATGGAGATGCTGTAGCAGAAACAAGTAAGATAGACGAAAGCAGAACGGAAACTGATAATGCAAGCATTTATTACAACTACTCTACAAGTTGGTTCCACGATTACTCCATCTTTCCGCTTAACGACCGTCTGTTTTTCACGCGCGGAGGCAATTATTTGAATGAATATGATGCCGGTTCGTTCACTTTCAACGGTTCTGCGGGCGATTTGTACGACTATTACGGCTTCCGTGCGGTGCTCGTTTAAGTAACAGTATATAAAAAAGTGGAATTTATTATTCCACTTTTTTTGTCGAATTATGTCATACGATTTTTCTTGCAAAATAAGAAAATATGATGTATAACAATTATAAATTAATTATCTAAAATTGCATCTTAGGAATGACAGAACTTTAAATTTTATTCTTTTAAATTCCCAATAAAAGAATTTAAAAATTAATAGGAAAGGAGGTTTTATGCGTAAAATCTTAAAATATGTTTTGTGTATTGCAATTATTGTAATACTTGCTTTAGGTGCACTTTATATGAACACTGACCACGAATATGATTTAACCAAAGTAGATGAAATAACAACAGACGAAAATTATATTGATATTGTGTACGATAAGGAAGAACCAATAGAAGATGAAACAGTTTTAGGAATACTAACAATTGATAAAATAAACTTAAAAGCAACTGTAAAAGAAGGAAGTACGCAAGAAGTATTAAGAGAATATGTAGGACATATTTCTGAAACAGCAAAATATGATGGAAATATTGGACTTGCAGCTCATAACAGATTAAATAAATATTCCTATTTTGCTAGATTAAATGAATTAGAAAAAGGAGATGAAGTAATATATCAAACTAAATTTTATACAAGAAAATATAGAGTAATAAAAAAAGCAGTTATTTACGATACAGATTGGTCTTATCTAGAAGATACAACAAATAACAGAATTACAATGATTACTTGCATTAAAGATAGACCAAATCAGCGATTATGCATTCAAGCTGTAGAAATTTAAAAAACTAATTAAAATATTTTAGAAAGGACTAAAAAATGAAAAGAAAATTAATTATTTTATCTATGATATTTATATCAATATTTAATACATTTTTACCAATAACAAATGCTTTTTCAATTGATAAAGCAAATTTAAAGAAAGATCACGATATTAAAACACATATTCAATACTATAATTCAGATATGGAACAATGGCGCGATATTGAATGTGGCTATATTAATTACGAGATAAATAACAAAAAGTACCCAGCTTATTGTATTGTGCCAAATGCACACGGAGTAGATGAGGATGGACCTTATACAGTTACTATTACAGATTTACTAAAAGATAAATTAATTTATAATACTATGATTAATGGATACCCATATAAAACACCTACAGAGCTTGGTGTTGAATCAGAAGATGATGCATATGTTGCGACAAAACACGCAATTAAATGTGTATTGCTAAAAAGAGATGTATATTCATTTTATAAAGGTAAAGATAAAAAAGGTGAAAAAATTATCAATGCAATTTATAATATTTCAGAAGCAGGAAAAAAAGGAAATGCAATTAATCAAGACGCTAAAATAACTGTAAATAAGGCGAATGATAAATTAATTGAAAGTGGAAATTATTATTATCAAGAATATTCTGTAACGTCATCTGCAAATATTTCTACTTATTCGATAGATAAATTAGAAAATTTTCCAAGTGGTAGCTTTGTTACAGATGAAAATGGTAACAAGAAAGACAAATTATCAGGCAATCAAAAATTCAGAGTTATGATTCCCAAAGAATCTTTTAATAAAGATATATCAGGACAAGTAACTGTAACAGCATTATGCAATACTAATCCAATATTTTATGGTGAGGCGCCAAAAGGAAAAACGACAAAACAAAATTATGCAGTTACCTATGAATCTTCTTTAGAATATAAAGCGACAAGTATATTACAAGAAAGCACTAATACGGCAAAAATAAAAGTAATAAAAAAAGATAAAGAAACATCAAAACCTATAGAAAATACTACTCTTGGACTTTATAGAGAAGATTCAACATTAGTAGATACACAAAAAACTAATAAAGATGGTATAGCTGTTTTTAGCAAGCTTTATCAGGGAAAGTATTTTATTAAAGAAGTAAAAGCAAACGATGATTATATGCTAGAAAATAAAAAATATGAGGTTGAAGCAGAATTTAATAAACAAATAGAAATAGAAATTACAAACACACATAAAAAAGGAAATTTAAAGATTATTAAAGTTGATAAAGATGACCACAATGTAACATTAGGTGCAATCGAATTTGATTTAATTGATGCGAATGGAACAATTGCTGCTCATTTAGTAACAGATGTAAATGGAGAAGCAAGTATTGAGAATATCAACACTGGAAATTATACTTTAAAGGAAACCAAAACAAAAAGAGAATATAACTTATGTATAGATAAAGATATTTTGGTAAAATGGAATGAAACCTCAGAAATAGTAATAGAAAATGAAAAGAAAAAGGGACAAATAAAAGTAATTAAACAAGATGCTGATAATAACAATATAAAATTATCAGGAGTAAAATTTCAGGTAATAGATGAGCAAAATAGAATGGTAGAAGAGATAGAAACAGACCAAAATGGTGTAGCTACTACATCAAGATTACCAATTGGAACATATAAATTAAAAGAAGTAAGTTTGGGAACAAATACAGAGTATATCTTAAATAATGAAATCTACACGATAGAAATAAAAGACTCACAGATAGTGGAAATGAATATTTATAATGAACACAAAAAAGGAAAATTAAAAATAATAAAAGTAGATAAGGACAATAATCAAATACCACTAGAAGGAGTAAAGTTTGAAGTAACAGATGAAGCGAAAGAAAAATATACAGTTTTAACTAACAAAGAAGGAATAGCGGAATTAGATAATGTTAGAACAGGTAAAGTTACCATAAAAGAAATAGAAACTAACAAAAATTATGTGTTGTCTTCAGAAAGTTATGAACTTGAAATTCAGTATAATAGAAGTAGTCATATAACCATCGAAAACGAAAAAAAGAAGGGACAATTAAAAATATATAAAGTTGATAAAGATGATAAAAATGTAAGAATACCTAATGTTGAATTTCAAATTTTAGACGATAAAAATAATGTGGTAGATACTCTAATAACTAATGAAAAAGGATTTGCAGTAAGCAAAAAAATACCAATAGGAACTTATTACTTAAAAGAAATAAGAACAGACAATAAATATCTTTTAAAAAATGAAATAATCCCAATTGACATAACCGAGAATAGAATATTAGAGTTGAAAATTGAAAATGAAAAAATTAAAGGGAATATACAGATTATAAAAACGAGTGCAAAAGATAGTCCTTTATTAAAAATAAAACAAGGAGACCATATTTCTGGTGTAAAGTTTGAAATATATAATGATAAAAACGAATTAGTAGATACAATTATTACTGATGAATTTGGACAAGCAATGTCTAAAGATTTAGAAATTGGAAGGTATAAAGTAAAAGAAATTCAAACAGTAAATAATTATTTATTAAATACACAAGAATATTTTGTTAATATTAGAAAAAATAATGAAACAATAGTATTAAATGTTGAAAATGAACCGATTATTCCAGAGATTAATATAGAAAAAGTAGGACAACAATTGGCAGAAAAAAATGAAGAGATAAAGTATGATTTCACAATTGAAAACAAAAGTAATAGTTCTTTAAATAATTTTGTATGGACAGAATATCTTCCATTTGAACAAATTACAGCCACAAAAATTGTAACAGGTATATATAATGAAAATATAGACTATTCAATATATTATAAAACAAATAAAAATAACTACAATTTATTAACAAAATCAAATACTTGTAAAAGTGAATATATAGATTTAACGAATATAAATCTACAAAATGATGAAAAAATTATTGAAATAAAAGTTGAATATGGTAATGTTTCAAGTAATTTTAAAAGCATAGAAAATCCAGTTATATTTGCTAAGGTATGCAATAATGTAAAAAAGGACGATAAAATTGTAAATAAAACAAAGCTAGATGGAAGCATAGATGGCATAACTGTAACAGATGAAAGCATTTATGAAACAATCATCATAGAAAAGGAAAAACAAAAAAAATTACCGAAAACGGGATGTTAATTATTAAATAGAAAAGGAGATTAGTAATGGATATTTTTCAAAATAGAGATATATTAGATAAAATATACAACGAAATGAAACAAATTAATTATGCTATCAAAAAGGTTTATGATACAATAGAATGTAAATTTAACAATAAGGCACAAAAAGGAGAAATTACCAAAGAAAAAAGGCTAAGTGATTATGACAAAATAGTTCTAAAAGACTTAGAAAGTAGGATTACAATTCTAGAAGAAGAATCACAAAAATATACTATAAACAGAAATTAAAATATTTTTAATTTTTTCTCTTAAAATATTTGACTTTTTAAATGTTTTAATAGATAATAATTATATTATAATGAAACAGATGAATAAATGATATAAAAATACAAGGGAGGAAATTAAAATGTATATGTTTAATAGGATAACCGTTAATCCACAATTACCTAGTAGAATTAATAAACTTGCAGAAATTGCAAATAATCTTTGGTGGTCTTGGAATACGGACTTTCTTAAAATCTTTAAAGAAATAGATATTGATTTGTGGGAAACGGTAGATAAAAATCCAGTTAAATTCTTAAAACTAGTTTCTCAAGAAAAGCTAGAACAATCTGTACAAAATCCTAACATTTTAAGGGAATATGACAAAATGGTAGAAGATTTTGAAGGATATATGAATAGCAAAAATACTTGGTTTTCTAAAAAATATCCCAATAATAAAAATGATTTAATTGCCTATTTTTCAGCCGAATATGGCTTAGATGAAACAATACCAATTTATTCTGGTGGACTTGGAATATTGTCAGGTGATCACCTAAAATCTGCAAGTGATTTGGGCTTGCCATTTGTTGCAGTTGGACTTTTATATAAAAATGGGTATTTTCACCAAAAAATAGATGGATATGGTAATCAACATAGTATCTACAAAGATATAGATTTAATGAATATGCCAATTAATGCTGTAAAAGATGCAAAAGGAGAAGATTTAAAAATTCTTCTTAAATTACCTGGAAAAAATTTATATCTAAAAGTATGGAATATAAAAGTAGGAAGAATTACTTTATATTTATTAGATTCAGATATTCCAGAAAATGATGATGAAAATTATAGAAATATTACACTAAGACTATATGGTGGAGACCAAGAAATGAGAATAAAACAAGAAATAGTTCTTGGTATGGGTGGTGTAAACTTATTAAAAACACTAGGATTAAATCCATCTGTTTATCATATGAATGAGGGCCATTCATCATTTCTATTAATTGAAGTAATGAAAAATATTATAAAAGAAAAGAAAGTTTCTTTTGAAATAGCAAAAGATATTACTTCATCACAAACTGTATTTACAACACATACTCCAGTTCCTGCTGGTAATGATATTTTTCCTATGGATTTAGTAGAAAAATATTTTAAAGGTTATTGGACAAAACTAGGAATTGATAAAGATACTTTCTTACATTTAGGAACAAAGCCAAATGATGGTTTAGACTCTGGATTTAATATGGGAATTTTAGCATTGAAAATAGCTGGAAAAAAGAATGGAGTTAGTAAATTACACGGAGCAGTATCTAGAGAACTATTTGGAGATGTTTGGCCTAATATAGCTGCAAATGAATCACCAATTACTTATATCACTAACGGAATTCACACTTGCTCTTGGCTTGCACCAAATTTAAAAGAACTATATAACCAATACTTAACTCCATATTGGCAAGACAATATACAAATAGAGGAAACTTGGAAGAAAATAGAAAATATACCAGATCAAAGGCTTTGGGAAGAACATTTACATAGAAAAGTAAGATTACTAGAATTAGTAAAAAAGAATGTTGCTGAAAATATGAAAAACAATGGCAAAGGCTATGAAGAAATAAATGATGTAATCTCAAAATTAAATCCTAATGCTTTAACAATCGGATTTGCAAGAAGATTTGCAACTTATAAAAGGGCAACATTAATATTTAGAGACTTAGAAAGAATAACACAAATATTAAATAATAGCGAACGACCAGTTCAAATAATTTTTGCGGGAAAAGCACATCCAGCAGATAAAGAAGGACAAGACCTAATAAGATATATTCACGAAATTTCTATGAAACCTCAATTTAAAGGTAAAATATTTATACTTGAAAATTACAATATTGGTATAGCAAGATACCTTGTAAGTGGCGTAGATGTTTGGCTAAACAATCCAAGAAGACCAATGGAAGCTTCAGGAACAAGTGGACAAAAGGCATCTGTTAATGGCGTTATTAATTTTAGCGTATTAGATGGATGGTGGGCAGAAGGATATAATTCTAAGAATGGTTGGACTATAGGTACAAATGACGAATACGATACGTATGAAATTCAAGATAATGCTGATTCTGCAAGCATATATAATACATTAGAAAATAAAATTATACCTACATATTATGAAAAAAATAAAGATGGCATATCAGAAAAATGGATGCAATTAATGAAAAACTCTATCATTTCTACAGGTGGAAAATACAGTACATCAAGAATGGTAAGCGAATATGTTGAAAAGTTATATATGCCATTAATAGATCTTAACAAAGAATATTATACAGACCTATCAAATGTTGCTAATTATGTTGAATGGAAATCAAAAATGAATCTAAATTGGGATAAAATAAAAATAGAACAATATAACAATTTAGATAATATTACAATTGATGCAGGAAACAAAATAGAAGTAAATTGTAAGGTTACTTTGCCAGATATTCAAGTTGAAAATATAAATGTAGAAGTATATGCAGGAAGAATAACTGATAATGGAATGATTGAAAATATAACTATTTTACCTATGGAATTGAATGATAGAAATGATGAAACAAGAGAATATACATACAAAGCAAAACTAGAATTAACTACGGGTGGAAACTATGGTTATACATTTAGAGTAATGCCAAAACATAATATGTTATTAGATGCTGAAAACTTAAATTTAGTAAAATGGATAACACAATAGAAAATATTAAGTAACAATCTATTTGGTGTTTTGGATTTGAAAGTTAGCTTATCTAACTTAAAATTCTAAACACCAAATATTTTTTTGTAAAAAATCTATAAAAGGCTTGAATACCTTATTTAAAATATGATATAATATATGATGTTTGTTAAAAAAAGAAAAGGGGTAAAAAAATGAACAAAGAAAATTTAAGAAAAACAAAAATTGTATGTACAATAGGACCAGCAAGCGAAAGCGAAGAAATGCTAACAAATCTTATTGAGAATGGAATGAATGTCGCAAGAATTAATTTCTCTCACGGTGGTTATGAAGAAAACGAACAAAAAATAGAAAATATAAAAAAAGTAAGAGAAAAATTAAATAAGCCAGTTCCATTATGCCTAGATACAAAAGGTCCAGAAATAAGAACAGGTAAATTAGAATCTGGTGATGAAAAAGTAAGAATTGAAGAAGGACAAAAATTTACATTTCTTAATGAAGATGTTATTGGAAATAATACAAAAACATCTATTAGCTATAAAGGCTTATATGAAGATGTAAAACCAGGAGCTACTATTTTAGTAGACGATGGCGCAATAGAATTTAGAGTTGATGAAGTTGTTGGAAAAGATGTTGTTTGTACAGCTCTAAACACAGGAATGTTAGGAAGCAGAAAAACAGTTAACGTACCTGGATTAAAATTGAATTTGCCAGCTTTATCAGAAAAAGATATTAATGATTTAACTAATGGCGTAAAAGCAGGATTTGATTATATTTTTGCTTCATTCGTTAGAAGAGCAGATGACTTACATCAAATAAGAAAATTATTAGATGACAATGGTGGACAGAACATAAAAATAATTTCTAAAATTGAAAGTCAAGAAGGAATTGATAATTTTGAAGAAATTTTAAATTTATCTGATGGTATTATGGTAGCGCGTGGAGATATGGCAGTTGAAGTTCCATTTGAACAAGTTCCAGTAATTCAAAAAAGATTTATAAGAGAATGTAATGCAGCAGGAAAACCAGTTATTACTGCAACACAAATGCTAGAATCAATGACAGCTAACCCTAGACCAACCAGAGCTGAAGTTAGTGACGTTGCAAATGCGGTATATGATAGAACAGGTGCAATTATGCTTTCAGGAGAATCTGCAATGGGAAAATATCCCGTACTTTGTGTTAAAGCAATGGACAAAATATCTCAAACAGTAGAGGCAGATTTAAATTATTGGAAAAGATTCTGTACAACAGAATTAGAAATGGAAAGAGAAGATATCAAAAAACATACAGCATATATTGCTACAGCAACAGCTAAAAATTTAAAAGCAGATGCAATTGTAGTATATACACAAACAGGAACATCAGCAAAACTTTTAGCAGGAATGGGACCAAAATGTCCAATTTTAGCAATAACAGATAATGAAAAAACTTTCTATCAATTAGGATTAATATGGAATGTTACTCCAATTTTAATACAAGGTAAATCTACTATAGATGAAAAAGTAGAAACAGGAATAGAACAACTTAAAAAAGATGGTATTTTAGAATCAGGAGATATTGTTGTAATATCAGGAGGAGCTAAAATATTAAACAATAATACAGAAAATCAAGTAATAGATGGAGTATTAAAAATTTAATTTTAAAATTTACATTATAAGGAACACAGCTATATGCTGTGTTCTTTTTTTGCATTTATACACAAAATGTTACATTTTGTCATATTATATACTATAAACTATTTTTAAGGAGGAATAAATATGTTTTATAGAAAATGTGGATGCTGCTCTAACAATTATCAATGTAATTGTAATAACAATGTTTCTTATGATGAATGTGACTTAGAAACAAAATGCAATGATGTAAGCAATTATAATTATGAAAAAGATAGTTGTTCTTGTGGATATGATGAAGATTATAATGGTTTTCCAGAATATCCTATGTATGCACAAAGCTATGTTCCAGTTCAAGTAATGAATAAAGTATTTAGACCAGAAGTTGGTTTAAAAAAAGGAACAATTTTCCCAGAATTAGTTAGTCCTTATTGCCCTAATCAATCTGTTGAAGAAATTGAGTATATAAAAATGACTAACAAAATAGGAGAGGGGTGTAATGGATAATGAGTAATTGTAATGAAATGACACAAAATGAAATGTTGTGTAAGATAAAAGAATATCAATTTTCAATTATAGAACTTGCGCTTTATTTAGACACTCATCCAGGAGACGAAAAAGCTTTATGCTTACACAGATATTATGCTAATATTTTAAAAGATTTAATGGATAAATATCAAAAAGTATATGGACCTTTAACGATTAATTATCCATGCAATAAATGGAGATGGCTTGAAGA
>CANQDX010000033.1 GCA_947594065.1 uncultured Clostridia bacterium | reverse complement strand
AAGCATAAAAGAGCTAGTTTAAAGCTGTGGATGTCGTAAGTTCGAGCCTTACACGAGGAGCCAAAAAAGAGATACTTTTTAAAAGTATCTCTTTTTTTATTTATTTAATTCATATTCATTTTTTATAATTGTACTAATAATTTGAACTGTTTTTTCCAAATTATCATTTTTTAATACATAATCATATAAATTAATTCTAGACTCTTCATAATCAAATCTATTTAATCTTAATTTTATTTCTTTTGGTGATGGCCTGTCCACCCTATTTTCCAATCTTCTCTGTAATTCTTCTTTTGGAACTCTTAAAAAAATAGTAACTACTTTCATATCTTTTTCTAAAAGTTTTACCAAATTTTCAGTTCCATTTACATCAATATCTTTTACAATTATTTTTCCTTCTTTTATTTTTTCATTGAAAATTTTCTTGGATGTTCCATAATAATGATCGTGATGAACATTGTATTCATATAATTCATTATTATGTATCATTTTTTCAAATTCTTCTGTTGAAACAAAATTATATGTTCCTCCTGCAACATCTCCCTCTCTCATAGGTCTGTCTGTATAAGAGGGAATTGTAATAATATTTTTTTCTCTTTTAATTAATTCTTTTTTTATTGTATCTTTTCCCGCTCCTGATACACCAGATAAAATTACTAGCATTCTCTCACCTTGCCTTCTGCGATTTCATTTGCAGCTAAGGTAACAGGTGATGTTTCTTTAACTCTAGTCATACATATATCTCCGCTTGCTATTTGTCTTGCTCTTTTAGCTGTAACAATTACTAATTTATACCTGTTATCAACCTTTTCTAATAATTCTTGTACACTTGGTTCTACCATCATAATTTTTTCCTCCTATTTATTATTTTAAAATTTATTCTATATTTTGAATTTGCTCCCTAATATCTTCTAATTGTGTTTTAATTTCAACTACTAGGTTAGTAATTTCTATTGAACTAGATTTGGAGCCAATTGTATTAGTTTCCCTATTCATTTCTTGTATTAAAAAATCTAGTTTTTTTCCAGCTACATTTTCTTTTATTAATTCATTAAATTGATAAATATGACTATTTAACCTTGTAATTTCTTCTTCTACAGAACATTTATCTGCATAAATTACTGTTTCCATTGCTAACCTATTTTCATCTATATTATCTGTGTTTAGAAGCTCTTTTATTCTTGTTTCTAATTTTACTACATAATCCTTAATAAGTCTAGTAGAATTTTGAGAAATTATATTAACTTTTTCTTGAATATAATTTATTCTATTTGTTAAGTCATCAAAAATCTTTTGTCCTTCAATCTGTTTCATATTAATAAAATTTTGAAGGGCTTCATCAAGAGGTACTTTTAATTCAGACCAAATAAGGTCTTCATCTTCATTGTTTTCAACTGTAAGAACATCTGGAAATTTGGAAATTTCCGTAATTTGAATTTCATCTTTAATAGAATTTTCTTTTGCCAATTCTTTTAGTTCATCAATATACATTTTAGCTAGTTCTCTATTAAATTTAATATTTTTTCCTTTTGTGCTATTATTATAAAATGTAATAAATATATCAATTTTTCCTCTTGATACCTTGTCTAAAATTTCTTTTTTTACTTTTTCTTCTAAATAGCTAATACTTCTAGGAAGTTTTATAGATACATCTGTATAACGATTATTAACAGATTTTATTTCAACCAAATATTCTCTAGAGTCATTTTCATACTTTCCTCTTCCATAGCCTGTCATACTTTTAATCATTTTTAACATTTCCCTTCTTTACAATTTCTTTAATATCGTTTAGTGATTCATAATATTGTTTTTTCATATTTCTTAGAGTAACTATTGTTTTTATAACATAATAAACAACTACTACAATTGATATGTAGATAAGTATTTTATTGTATGATGCATAGAATAATGAATATGCATAAATATTAAATAATGTAATCATTGCTAAAACTAAAAATTCTGCACCGTGTAAAAATAAATATCCACTATCTTTTCGATAGCTTAATTCAAAATAAATTACACATATTATTGCAAATACAATACATACTAATTTCATACTAAATATATAGTTTGGAGTTTCCATATATAAAGATAACACATTAATAGATATTAAGTATACAATTATAATTATTGCAATAATTGAATTTTTTAATATTCTATTTCTTATTTTCTTTTTATAATCTTTTGGTATTACTCTACTTTGCTTATATTCTTCGTCAAATTTCTGTATATTCTCTTCTTGCGTGCTTTTTTCAACTTTTTCTTTATTTTCGTCCATTTTATCCATCCTTTTTTGTATATTTTAGTTTTCTAATTCATATAAAATATTGCTTGAAACAACCAATGCAACAGTTTCAGTTCTTAATATTCTTTTTCCTAAGGTAATTGGTGGAATTTTATTTTCTATACATTGTTCAATTTCACTTTTTTCTATTCCACCTTCTGGTCCAATAATAACAGCAATTTTCATATTTTTGTTATTAAATTTATTCGTGCGAAGTATTTGTTTTAATGTTGTTTCTTTTTCTTCTTCATAAGCTACTAATACTATATCATAATCTTTTACTTTTTCAAATATATTTTTGAAATTAATAACAGGATTTACTTTTAATATTATATCTCTTTGAGATTGTTTTGCTGCAACTTCTGCAATTTTTTGCCATCTTTCTATTTTTTTGGCTTTATCTTTTTCATCTAGTTTTACAATTGTTCTTTGCATTACAACAGGTGTAATTTCTTTAACTCCTATTTCTGTACATTTTTCAATTACCCATTCTAGTTTATCTGCTTTTGGTAATCCTTGAAAAATATGAATATATGTATTTGTTTCTCTGCTTACTTTTAACTCTTCTTGTATTTTGCACATTATTTTTTCCGAATCAATTTGCTGAATACTACATATAAAGCTTTGATAAGTAGACCTATTGCACACTGTAATAGTATCTTTCACATTTAATCTTAATACATTTTTTATGTGATTAACATCTTCTCCTATAATTATAACTTCATTTTCTTTTATTTGTTCATCATTTACAAAAAATTTATACATTATTCTTTTCCTTTTTATTACTTCATAATTTTCTTACATAATACTATACCACAAAAAAGATAAAAGCAAAAGATTTATTTAAAAATACACTTATTTTTATTTTGGATAACAAAAAAAGAAAAGAAAATTATATTCTTTTCTTTTAGTAATATTAAAATTAAAAGTTTATCTTTCTTCTCCGTCATCTATTGTCTTTGCTTCTGTTGATACTTCTGAAGAATTGTTTTGATTATCAATATTTTTAGATTTTTCAAGCTTATCTTTTACATATCTCTCTGTTAGCCACACTGGTTCTTCATTATTTACTTTAATAACTAAATTTGGATATTTTTCTTTAACTACAGTTTCTAAAAAGCTTCTTACTATTTTGCTATGTACAAGAACACTTCCACTTAATAACAAAGTATATAGTTGGTCATCTGCAAAATTTCCTTTTTCATAAGATGCTCTAATATTCTTAAATAATTCAATAGACGCCTGTTTTAAAATATCGTTTGCCGCTTCATCTCCATATATTGCTGCATCATCAGCAATTTTAGAAAACATATTTCCTACCTTTGCTCTATCAAATGGCTTTCCATCTGCTTGTGTTGCATCATATACCATTGAAACAAATTCTGGTAAGTCGGCTCTTCTTAATGATGTTAATAATGCTTTTTGTTGTGTACCTTCTGATATATCTGTTGTATTAAACAATTTTTTTAGAACCATTTCTCTTAAAATAGAATCTTCTGGATCAACTTCTACAAATTCTCCTTTACTGTTAACATATCCGCCTAAATCTTCTATTTCTGATACTCTTGTTAATACTTCCTTTGCAATCCAAAATCCTGAACCCTTATCTCCAATAAATTGTCCATTTCCATCAAATTTTCTAATAGTATATTCGCTAGGAGCCTCATCTGTATTGTCATAAGGCTGAACATCCATAAATTTTACTGCTCCAACTGTTCCTGTACCTGCAACAAGAGCAATATCTGCTGAATGTAATAAAATATCTATATCGTTTGTTACATAAGATGCAGGTGGATATTTTGTTACTCTTGATGATGCAATCTTTAATGTTTCAATAACCTCATTTATAGCTTGCTCTAAGCTTTCCTTATTTTCTTTAATTTCTGTTCCAGCACTAGATAAACCAATTCCTTGTAGAATATACTCTCTTGGAATATGTAAATATCCATCCTCTATTAAGCTTTTAATATTATTAAGAGCTTCTTCTTTATTAGGAACGCTAGATAAATTTGTTCCTGAATTAATTTCTTTATAATAAATTTGCTCGTCTGTATCTTGGTCAGCCACAAGCATTCTTAAATTACTTCCTCCGCCATCTAAGGCTATAATTGCTTTTTTCATATTATTTCATTTCCTTTCTTAATTTACAATTTGATTTACTCTATTTTCAATAGCAATTTCATTTGTATTTTCATTTATATTATCTTCGGTTTGTATATCTTTTTTAGAAGCATCATTCTTTTCCTTTAGTTGATCTATTAATGATTGTAATCTCATAATGTCTTTTCCTATCATTTCAAAATCTTGCGACTTAGTAGAATCTTTCAAGTTGTTATTTGCATCTATAATTGCATTTACTAAATCATCTAAGGTGTCTGTATTTTCAACTTTTATATTAACCGCAGATTGAGATACTAGGTTTTCTAATGCTTCTATTATATTGTCACCTATGGCAACTTTATTTCCAGACGCAACTACTACCTTTTTTAGTAAAGGAATAGAGTTTTTTTCATTTAATTGCTCTTGATAAATAGGTTCTATATACAATAATGAATTATTAATTGGTACAATTATAATACTTTTTGAAATTTTTGTACCTGTAACATTTACACTTCTTAGTTGTGAAGCAATCGTTTCATCTTGTTCTATTTCTTTATCTAACTGTTCTGGTCCTAAAACATTACTTCCTGAAGCATATTTGTATAATTTTAATGAAAGGTCGTGATTAGTATCTATAGTTCCAATTAAATAAGATGTAATATTTTGTTTTCCTAATACAGTATAAGGTAACACTAATCCGACTTTGTTTATTTCATTTTCTTTAATCATTGTATAATAAGGCATTATTTCAGAATTAATTGCTGTTTTAGATGTTGATGAAAATGAAGCATAGTCCCAAATATCATCTCCTCTATATAATACGTCTTCACTTACATTATGATACATTTTTAATACTTCTGCTTGTACATTATATAAATATTCTGGGTAAACAAAATGAGATGATATACTGGTTGGTATTGTACTTCCATCTTTAAAGACTCCAGAGTAAACATTTTGATAAGCCACAGCAATTGGATCTGTTTTATCCATTATATAAAAATCTATAGTTCCATCGTAAGCATCTATTAAAACTTTTACAGAATTTCTAATATAATTAATTTCCTTTTTTTCTCCTTTAGTTTCAATTGTTAATCTTTGAGAATATGGAAATTCGTTTGATACCGTATAGGCATCTAATACCCATACTTGCTTTCCTTCGTCTGATATAACTAAATATGGCTCTTCGTCATATAAAAGGTTTGGAATAATTTTCTCAGCTCTTTTTATAATATTTCTATTTAGAATAACCTTGCTATTTTTAGTTGTTTTTGAAAATGTAATATTTACATCTTTATTCATAATACTTAATATTAATCTATCAATAAAATTAAGCTTAATTCCAGCTTTTCCTTTATATTGATATTCTGCAGATGTTGTTGCTGTAACTGGATAGTCAAATTCAGATTTATTATCTGCATTCGTTATAATTGTATTATTAGTTTGCATACCAAAATAAATTCTTGGTTCAACAATGTTTATTGTGTTATCTTTTGTATCAAATCCTTTTTGTACATATTCTATATTTCCAGATTGGTCAACTGTGCTTGCATAGCTAATAATGCTACCAAATCCGTGTGTATATTTATATGTTTTGCTGTTATATGTACTAGAATTTGTAGATGCATTAATCTCTCTTGGTGATATATAAACTAATCTATCTTGTCCATCAATTATATAGCTTTGTAGTTTTGTTGTTCTATAAGAATAATAGCCAGAATTCGTTTGTAAAGAATTCAAAGTTCTTAGTGTTGTATCTTCATCTACTAATCTTATATTATTAATAATATCTTCATTATCTATTAAGTCTTTTTTAGTTATGCTTTCTGAATTTTCAAACTCTGTTTCTTCTATATTTAGATTATATGCTTGTTTTGTGTAATCTATGTTATAACCTATATAGGTTTTTTCCTTATCTAAAGCATTGCTATTCACAAATAAAACATTAAACGAAATCATAATAATATACATTGAAACAAGATACACTGGCACAATGCAAACACTTGTTAAAAATCTTTTTACTTTTGATGTTCCAATATATTTTAAAATAAAAATAGCAGATATAATCATAATAATTGTAAGTAGTCTGTATCCCCATAATTTAATTGTTATATCACTTAGTCCAGCACCAATTATTTTGGTTGATAAACTGTCTCTTAATGTTGCAAATTGGCTAAATACGATGTCATAAGTATTTAAAAAGAATATTCCAGCTATTCCAATTACAATAAGAATTACATTTAATTTGATTGTTTTAACTGCCTTACTTTTCATTAAAAGATCTCTATCTATACTATTTAAATAAATATTGAATACAATAATATAATAAGCAACTATGTAAATAGTCATTAAAATAAGCACTGCAACAATATAGTATAATACTAAATAAATAAATGGTTTTTGAAAGAAATAGAAACCTATATCTAATCCAAAAATTGGATCATTAACTCCAAACAATGCTTTATTTATAAATAAAATATATTTATCTAAAATTTTAGCGGTAAAAAATGTACTCAAAATTGTTGCTAAAATAAAAGCAATTGATTTATTAGCCAGTTTAGGCATTTCTTTTTTTTCGTCATCAAAAAAAACTTTTAATCCTTTTTTGATAAATAAATTGTTAATAAAAAACGCTAAAAATAGTACAATAAAACTAAAGCAAAATATTTGAATTTTATACTTATTGTTTTGTTCAAAAACAGGCAAATATTCTTCGCCAATTTCTAGTATTTGCAGATAATTTGCTCGATATGTGATATATGAATATAGCACAAACAAAATTATAAACAAAAGAACAAGTAATATTTTAATTTTTTTCTTTTTACTTTCTGCTGCCAATAACTTTCATCTCCTTTTATTCTATAATAGCATTTACAAATTCCTGGCTATTGAATACTTCCATATCTTCAATACCTTCTCCTACCCCAATAAATTTAACAGGTATTTTATTTTCATTTACAATGCCAATAACTACACCACCTTTGGCCGTTCCATCTAATTTAGTTAAAACAAGACCAGTAATCGGTGCTACTTCTTTAAAGGCTTTGACTTGTGAAATTGCATTTTGCCCAGTTGTAGCATCAATTACAAGTAAAACTTCTTTATCAGCATCTGGTAATTCTCTATCAATTACTTTTTGTATTTTATAAAGCTCATCCATCAAATATTTTTTATTGTGTAGTCTTCCTGCTGTATCACAGATTAAAACATCTGTGCCTTTTTCTTTTGCTTGTTTTATAGAATCATATACTACAGAAGCGGGATCTGCTCCCTCTTCTTTTTTTATAATTTCACATCCTACTCTATTGGCCCAAATTTCTAACTGTTCAACAGCTGCTGCTCTGAATGTATCTGCAGCGGCCATTAATACTTTTTTATTGTTCTTTTTTAAATTATTAGCAATTTTTCCAATTGATGTTGTTTTTCCTACACCATTTACGCCAATAACAAGTATTACAGATGGTTTAGTATTAATTTTTAAATTTTTATCTTCTACCTCTAATACATTAATCATAATACTTTTTAATGCATTCTTAACTTCTTCTACTTCTTTTATATTTTCTTTTTTTATTTTATCTCTTAATCGATTAATCATTTCAAGGGATGTATCCATTCCAATATCTGACATAATTAAAATTTCTTCTAGCTCTTCTAATAGTTCTTCATCTACTTTTCTAAAATTACTAAATACATCATTAATTTTATCATTTATATTGGTTTTAGTTTTGCCTAATCCATTTTTCAATTTTTCAAAAAAACTCATATTTCATCCTCTTTTCAAACATATATATTCTATCACATCTTATTAAATAATTCAAGGGCAGAATAGATTTATCTGCCCTATTATTGCAACATTTTTTGAATTTCATCATCTTGTTTTACTTTTTCCCCCAGAAACTCATAACTTTTTTTATCTTGTTTTATAGCTTCTATCGCTACATCTTTATCTTCTCGCAATCGCTTACTAGCATATTTTACAATAATGCCTTTATTTTTTACTGCTTCTAACACAACATCTTTATCATCTCGCATTTTGGAATTAGCATAATATAAAATTTGACCAGAAATTTTTAAGCCTGCAATTAGAAGTTCTTTATCATTTAACAAATCATTTTGTGCATAGCAATATGTCCAACCTACTTTACTTACTGAATTAAATACAACTTCTCTATCAGATTTTAACCTATTACTTGCAAACTCCAATGCCTCTGGATTGTTAGCAATCGCTGCTAAAACCACTTCTTTATCGTCTTTTAAATCATCTGATGCAAAATCTAATAAAGCACCTTGTTCAGATACAGCTTTTAGAACATATTCTTTATCATTATACTTGCTATTTTCAGTTACTTCTGTCATTTTTATTTTCTCCTAATTCTTAATTTTACATCATTTTAATATAAATTCTTTCTATTTTCAATAAATAAGACTATAATTTTTCAAATACATAGCTCAAATGCAATAGCAATTTTATCTTTTTTATCTAATAGAAATTTATTATTAGAAATAAAAAGTTTCCCACCACATTTATTATAATGGTGAGAAATCTGACATTGGTTATACGGGTATTATCTTTTTTTCTTCTCCCAACTGTTTATTGCATCCGTATACAGAAATATTGGAGCTGATTTTTTGCAAACATCTACAACTCGTTTTGGAATGCTGTCTAACAATTCTTGAGGACATGGAATTACATCCATAAGATTTTCATTGCTCACCCGTTTGTACGAATCGATTAGTGTTCCCAACCGAATCTCTCCGTTTTCTTGAAAAACGATAACCTTAGCCATATTGTTTACCTCCTAAAATTTTTATCTGGAGGTTTTACACAGCTCCTCCAGAAAAAATGATTTATTTCTTCTGTACCTTGCTGTGTAAAGTACAATAGATAATTTTATTATACAATATTTTGTCTAAAATTGCAAATTATGAATCACATAAATAATTTTCTTGTTTAGTTTTATCTTTTCCGTTATACTCTATTTAATTTTATAAATTTTCTTTTATTTCTGGGAATAAACCATATAAATTGTAACCTAATAAATTATCAAAATATTCTTTTAATTTATATGTTTCTTTTATATGATATTGAGTATTTGAATAAGCTCCTTTTCTAATTATAAGATCTATTAACCTTTTATCTATTGTAAATACTTTTCTACCTTCTGGACACATTAAATCACATAGGTTTATTAATTTTTCTTCTATTGTGTATTTGTGTGTTTTTACAAATTCTGCTATAAAACGCTTATCTTGTGGATTTGGAACTCCTCCAGCTGTGCAAATAATATCATTATTCAAATATGAATGTGTTATACATATATTGCAATATTCTTCATCATACCCTTTATCTTTTAAATAGTTATATCCTCTTAGCCCATGTCCATTAGATTCTCCAGTATATTTTCCAATATCATGCAAATATCCTAGTATTATTGTTTTGTCAACATCTACATTATATCTTTTTTCAACTAAAGCTTTAGCAATTTTTCCTGCTGTATCTCCTACACAAATACAATGGTCAATCCATCTATCACTTTTGTTTTTTCCTCTATATGTTTCTATCATTTTTAATGCTTCTTCGACTGTTAATTTCATAGTTCATCTCTCCAATATATTTCTTATTTCGTAATTCTTAATATTAATTTATATAAATCTTCCCAATCTTTTACTGTTGGTATATCTAGCCCATATCTTTCGTTATATCTAGTTTGAAACATATAACTTTCTATTCCATTTTTAATTAATAATTCACAAATAAATGGTCTATCATCAAAGAAAATATCTATTTTATTTTCTATACATTCTTTGTTTTTATTTTTGCTATTTTCTGCGAAGATAATTTTATCATATTGTATATTTTCTCTTTCAAGCCACTCCTTAGTTAGATTTTCTGGATTTTTAAAAAAATGTTTATTCCTACCTGTTATTAAAAAAATTTGATTTCCATTTTTCTTTAATTTGTTAAGATATAATTTTGCATTTTTTACAGGTTTTAAATTTGATGTTATATTTTCCATATTTTTAAGCAAAAAATCGTCTATCTCTTCTCTTGTCCAATCAAACATCCCTTCTATTATATGTGTAGCGTTTTTATTGATAATTCCTATGTTTCTTTTTTTCTTATCTTCTTTTAAAAATGCTTTTAAAAGACCTTTATCTAGATCAGCTATTACATTATCTATATCAAAACCTATTATCATTTTATTCACCTAGCTTTCTAAACAAATCTTCATATATTTTGTCACAATCTAAATAATTAACAAATGTAATGATACGATTATTTTTATTTATTTGATAAGAAGTATCTTCTCTTATGTCTGGGCAATTTGTTTTAAAAGTTTCAAACCAATCTTTATTTATCATATATGCAATTACGCTAATATCCCAAAGTGGCCATCTATTTTTTCCTTTCTGTTTAGTATATTCTTCAAAACCACTATATAAAAAATCACCTAATTTTGATTTTCCTTTTACCATTTTTTCTAGCTCGTAAATAGTTGTCATTAGATTAGATGCTACTCCTTTACATGGAATAATTGTTAATTTTACTTTTGATGAAAATACAATTTTTATAGCATCTATATCTTTAAAGTTTGCTTCATTTGAATTATTTTTCTTTAGCAAAGTATGTCCACCAAGCCAAATTATTTCAATTTTATCTACAATTTTGGGTTCATACTTAATCGCTAATGCAATATTGGTAATCGCTCCAATTCCCAATATATATGTTTTATCATTTTTTAAAGCTATTTCAATTATTTTATCTACTGCTTCATTTCTGTCCAAATAACCCTTTGAAATGTAATTTGTTGCACCTTTAAAAATTTTATTTTTATTATCTTCGTTGCATAGCCTAAATACTTTTTTAGCCTCATTATAACTTTTATTAATTCCACTATCTTTTTCTGTATCTCTTTCGTTTTGAAATGGTGCTATTGTAACAGCTTCTATATTAAATCTATCTTGTGATTTTAATAAATAGGCTAAAGCAAATTGGTCATCGCATTCATTATATGTATCTGTATCTAAAATAACATTTACCTTTTTCCTATCTTCTTTTTTATTTAATTTAGATATTTTTTC
>CANQDX010000032.1 GCA_947594065.1 uncultured Clostridia bacterium | reverse complement strand
TTCTTGAGTACCACTCAATATATTTATAGCATATTTTTTAGTGAATTTCAAGTGATTTTTAGAAAAAATTATATTTTATAATTTAATTCTTATTATCTTTTTGATTTTTTCTTTTTCTTATATAATAAATTATCGCATAAGTAATCCATATCAATAATAGTACTATAACTATTATAATTGCATCCCATATCATTATTATTAACCTATTACAGTTGATTTATCAATATATCGCCAGAGTGCGACGATTTTACTTAATGGAGCGGGTAGCGGGAATCGAACCCGCGCTATTAGGTCGGAAGCATAACATTCTACCACTAAATTATACCCGCATATTTATTATATATTTTATCATAAATAAAACAATAAGTCCAATAAAACAAAGAAAAGATTGTAAAAAGTCATCTAATATGATAAAATACAAGCATATATAAATAAAAGTGTATCAAAAACATTGATACATAGGAGAGAAAATGAATTTATCTGATGATGTAAAATTTGTAAAAGGAGTTGGACCTCAAAGGGTAAAGCTACTAAATAAATTAAATATATTCACCTTAGAAGACTTGATAACCTATTATCCTCGCGATTATGAAGATAGAAGTAAGCCTAAAAAAATTGCAGAAACCCAAAATGGCGAAGAGGTTTTAATTGAAGCAATTGTTACTTCTAGAATGCGTGAAATAAGAACATACAAGAGAAATATGACTATATACAAATTAATTGTAAGAGATGAAACAGATTCGTGTGAATTAATATGGTATAACCAATCTTACTTAAAAAATATGTTTCAAATAGGGAAAAAGTATAAATTCTATGGAAAGATAAATAAAAAAATAGGAATGGCAGAAATGCTTTCTCCAGTTTATGATGCAGAAGAAAAAAGCAAAAATACAGGAAAAATTATACCAATTTATCCTATTACATATAATTTATCTCAAAATACTATTAGGCAGATTATAGAAAACGGGTTGAATCTGGCGGATGGTAAAATAGAAGAAACTATGCCAGAATATTTATTAGAAGAATATAAACTTTTCAATTTAAAAGATGCAATTTCTAAAATCCATTTTCCAGCAGATTTTGGAGAATTTGAAAAGGCTCGTTATAGACTTGCATTTGAAGAGTTAATTACAATGCAACTACTTTTGCTAAGCTTGAAAAATAAATATAAAAATAAAAATGCTGGTATTCAATTCAATTCAAATATTAAAATGTCTGATGTGATTAATGATTTACCTTTTAAGTTAACCAAAGCGCAATTGAGAGTTTTAGAAGAAATAGACAAAGATATGGAATCAGAAGAGGCAATGAATAGATTATTACAAGGAGATGTTGGTTCAGGAAAAACAGTAGTAGCCATTATTGCAGCATATAAAGCTGTAAAAAGTGGCTATCAAATGGCAATTATGGCGCCAACCTCTATTTTAGCTTCACAGCATTTAGAAAGTTTTGAATCTATTCTTTCAAAGTACAATATAAAATGTGAACTTTTATTGGGTAATACTCCTAAAAAGAAAAAAGAAGATATTTTGGAGCGCTTAAAAAATGGTGAAATAGATGTTATTATTGGTACACATTCTTTGCTAGAAGAAAATGTAATTTTTAAAAACTTGGGATTAGTTGTAACTGATGAACAGCATAGGTTTGGAGTAAGGCAAAGAAGTACTCTTTGTTCAAAAGGAAAAAATCCAGACGTTTTAGTTATGACAGCAACACCAATTCCTAGAACTCTTGCATTAATTTTATATGGAGACTTAGACATTTCAATTATAGATGAGTTGCCACCTAACAGAAAAAAAATAGATACTTTTGCTGTTCGAAAATCTATGGAAGAACGTGTAAATAATTTTGTTAAAAAGCAAGTAGATGAAGGAAGACAAGCCTATATTGTGTGTCCACTGGTAGAAGAAAATGAAGAAATTAACGCAAAATCTGTATTAGAACTGGCTGAAAAATATAAAACTGAAGTGTTTAAAGATTACAAAGTAGAATATTTACACGGAAAAATGCGACCAAAAGAAAAAGATGAAATTATGCAAAGATTTAAAGATAAAGAAATAGACATTTTAATTTCAACAACTGTAATAGAAGTAGGCGTAAATATTCCAAATGCAAATATTATGGTAATAGAGAACGCCGAAAGATTTGGATTAGCACAGTTGCACCAATTAAGAGGAAGAGTTGGAAGAGGAGAATATCAATCTTATTGTATTTTAAAATATGAAGGAAATTCAGAAATAATCCGTAAAAGAATGCAAGTAATGCAAGAAACCAATGATGGCTTTGTAATATCTGAAAAAGACCTAGAATTAAGAGGCTCTGGTGAGTTCTTCGGAACGAAACAACACGGATTGCCAGAATTTAAAGTAGCAAATCTATTTGAAGATATTAAAGTATTAAAATTAGTACAATCAATTTCAATGAAAATATTACAAGAAGACCCATTACTACAAGAAGAAAAAAACAAAAGACTAAAAAAATTGATAGACGAAAAATTACAAAACAGAATAGAAATTTAGTTTGGAGTGTAAATAAAATGGGAAAAATAGTTTTAACAATAATAGGATTAATAATAGTTATTTTAGGGGTAATAATGATATTTGACGCACGACTTTTAACCCAAAAATTCTTTGGCTTTGGAGATCAAAATGAAGCCACATCTGGATTTAAAATAATTGGATTTTTAGTTGCAATTATTGGAGGATTAGTTGTGTTTTTTAACTAAAATAAGTGTGAAAATGGTTGATTAAATTCATAAATTTATATATAATAGAAAGAAAAAAATTACTAGCTAAAAAGGTAGATAGAATAATGTGAGTGCATATCGTTGGGCTCATAACCCAAAGGTTGTATAAAATGAATAGCTGGTAAGTAGATAGGAGCTTATGATGAAAAAAATCGTAAAGATTATAATTGCAGTTGTACTGATATTTTATGGGTATATGTATATACAGGCTAGAAATTTCAATGGATTTGGACTTGCACGTTATTATGAAGGTAGAACACAAGTAAGTAGAGATAGTAACGAACAATATAATAAGGAATGGAGCTATAAAATAGATTCAGTAGATTATAACGATTTTATGATTTATAAAACAATTCAAGTAAAAAAGAATACAGCCTATAAAGTAAGCTGTATGGTAAAAACAAAAAATATAGAACCAGAAACTATAAATAATAGTGGATTTAATATATGCCTAAAAGATAGCTTAGAAAAATCAACTAGCATAATGGGTACGAATGACTGGATGAAATTAGATTTTTATTTTGATTCTCTAAATAATGAATCTATTGATATAGCATTCAGATTAGGAGATAACGAAGGAAATTGCAAAGGAACGGCTTGGTTTTCTAACATTAGTATTGAAGAAGGAAGAAAAAAACAGACAAATGAATGGGATATGGCTGTTTTTATGATAAATAATACAAATGCAAAATCAAATAATAAAACTGTTTCAACTAAATTAACATCTGAGCAAATTGGTGAAATAGACACAGATTTAAAAAGATTTCAAACTACAATAAATGATTTTTCTAATGGAAAAATAAATGTAAAATACGATGTTATTTCAATACAAGAACCACTAAAACATATTTCTTATGATGATGAATCCGGTCATTTTGTTTCTCCACAAGATGTATATACTTTAATTGATAAATATTTACATCAAAACAAGGATTATGACCATATATTTGTAGTTATTAATATTGGTGATATAATAGAAAATAAAGAAATTCCTTGGATTGGCTTGGGAAGTATGGTATATGATAGTATAGGATATTCAAATATTCGTATATCTAACAACATAATAAACTCATATAAATATTCGAGCCAAAACTATTTCCCTGAGGAAGTTTTTCTGCACGAATTTTTACACACTTTAGAAAGAAATTCTAATCGCTTAGGAAATAAAACCATAGTATTGCACGAAAATGAAAAATATGGTTATAAAAATGAAGCAAGATACGGCTTAAGACAATGGTATATAGACTATATGCAAAAAAACATTAAAGGAAATCTAGGATTAGAAGAAGATGTATTTTATACCCAACCGGTTTCAGCGAAAAATTTTATACAAATTGATACAGCAACCAATAAATTGTATGATACTCAAAACATAGTACAAAAGATAGTAGAGAATATTAGCAAGATTGTATAAAGGATGTGATTTATTATTAACGTTAAAGACTTTTATTATGATCTACCAGAAGAATTAATCGCTCAAGTACCTATTAGTAAAAGAGATGAATCTAAGTTAATGGTACTAGACAAAAATAATAAAACCATAGAGCATACCATATTTAAAAATATATTAGAATATTTAAAACCAGGAGATTGCCTAGTTAGAAATAACACAAAAGTTATTCCAGCAAGAATTTACGGAAAAAAAGAAACTGGAGCAAATGTCGAATTTTTATTATTAAACAATATAGAAGGGGACATTTGGGAAAGTATAGTAAGACCAGGAAATAAACTACATATTGGAACAAAAGTTATATTTGGCGATGGATTACTTACAGCAGAGGTATTGGAAATAATGGAAAGTGGAACTAGAAAAGTAAAATTTAATTATCAAGGTATTTTTAATGAAATACTAGATAAAATAGGTTTAATGCCACTTCCACCATATATACATAAAGAATTAAAAGAAAAAGATAGGTATCAAACAGTATATGCTAAATATCAAGGATCTGCCGCTGCACCAACTGCTGGACTACATTTTACAGAAGAATTATTACAAAAAATTCAAGATAAAGGTGTAGAAATTGCAAATGTTACTTTACACGTTGGAATTGGAACTTTTAGACCTGTAAAAGTAGATAAAGTAGAAGAACACCATATGCATTCAGAACATTTCTATATTAAAGAAGAAGATGCAGAAAAAATAAACAAAACTAAAAAGCAAGGCGGAAGAATTATTAGTGTGGGAACAACCTCTTGTAGAGTGTTAGAAAGTGTTGCAGATGAAAATGGAATTGTAAAGGCTACAGAGGGAGATACCAATATTTTCATTTATCCGGGCTATCATTTTAAATGCATTGATGCTTTAATTACAAATTTTCATTTGCCAGAATCAACCTTACTTATGCTTGTATCTGCTTTGGCAGGAAAAGATTTTATAATGAAAGCATATAAGGAAGCAGTAGACCAAAAATATAGATTTTTTAGTTTTGGTGATGCAATGTTTCTTAAATAATTATTATAAAGAAGGGAATTAATAAAATGTCAAATCCGGCAGTAACTTATGAACTATTACATATAGATAAAAACTCAGGTGCAAGAAGAGGAATTGTACATACACCTCACGGTGATATTCAAACTCCGGTATTTATGCCTGTTGGAACACAAGCCACTGTAAAAGCTATGACACCAGAAGAGTTAAAAGAAATAGAAGCGCAAATTATTTTATCTAATACTTACCATCTATATTTAAGACCAGGTAATAAATTAGTAAAAGAAGCTGGTGGACTTCATCAGTTTATGAAGTGGGACAGGCCTATTCTTACAGATAGTGGTGGGTTTCAAGTATTTAGTTTAGGACCTTTAAGAAAAATAACTGAAGAAGGTGTAGAATTCAAATCTTACTTAGATGGAAGCAGACATTTTTTATCACCAGAAAATGTAATGGAAATAGAAAACGATTTAGGGGCAGATATTATAATGGCATTTGACGAATGTTGTCCTTATCCATCCACTTATGAATATACTAAACAATCAATGGAAAGAACTACAAGATGGGCTGAAAGATGTAAGAAGTCACATTCTAGAGAATCTGAACAAGGATTATTTGGAATTATACAAGGTGGATTTTATAAAGATTTAAGAAAACAATCTGTAGAAGATTTAGCAAACCTAGATTTTCCAGGATATGCAATAGGAGGAATCAGTGTTGGAGAACCTACAGAGGAATTCTTAGATATTTTAAGATACACAGCACCACTTATGCCAGAAAATAAACCTAGATATTTAATGGGAGTAGGAAGCCCAGATTATTTGGTAGAGGCAGCTTTGGCAGGAATTGATATGTGCGATTGTGTTCTTCCAACTAGAATTGCAAGAAATGGAACAGCTATGACTTGGCAAGGTAAAAAAGTTATTAGAAATGCAAATTTTGAAAGAGATTTTACAACATTGGATGAAGAGTGCGATTGTTATACTTGTAAAAACTATACAAAAGCATATATTCACCATCTAGTTAGAAATAAAGAAATACTAGGAGTAAGATTATTGTCTATTCATAACTTAAGGTTCTTGACGAAATTAATGGAAAGAGTTAGAATAGAAATAGAAAATGATAATTTATTAAACTTTAGAAAAGAGTTTTATAAAAAATATGGATATACGGAGGAAAAAAAATATGGGATGGAGTAATGATGAAGAATCAGTCACAAATAAAAAAGGAATGGAAACATCAAGCAAAATATTGTTAGCCATTATTGTTTGTATTGTGGTAATTATTATTATAGCAGGAATATTATTAATTAATATAAAGCAAACAACATTCACCATAACGATTGATGGCTTAAGTGAAACTACAAATATAGATAACCTAATAATACAAAGAGACAATGAAAGTTATTTTAATATAGAAGAATTTGCTAAATTAGTAGATTATGAATATCATAAAGGTGAATATAAAGCTTTTACTGTTGCAGAAGATAAATGTTATGTACAAGGAAAAGATGAAACAGCATCATTTTACTTAAATGATAATAAAGTGTGTAAATTGCCTATTGATAAATTAGATCAAGATTATGAGGAATTTACAATTGATAAAACGATAATAAAAGAAAATGGAGATATGTATGCTTCAATAGATGCAATAAATTTAGCATTCAATGTTGTTGTTGAACAAACAAAAAATTCACTTACAATATCAACTTTAGACTATATTGTTAATTTATATGATACAAGAGTAAAAAACTGGGGCTATACAGGTATAAGTGACCAAAACTTTGAAAATAAAAAATCCATATTATATGGCTATATAATTGTAAAAAAGAATAGCAACGGATTATATAAAATAATAGACAATAACAATGAAGTAGAAATTGTATCAGACAGATATAATTCAATACAATTTTCCGAAAATACGCAAGAATTTTTTGTAACCAACAGCTTAGGACAGGTTGGAATTATTAACCTAGATGGTACAACAAAAATAGAGCCTGTATATGACTCAATAGAAATTCTAGATAAGAAATCAAATTTATATTTAGTAAAAAAAGATCAAAAATATGGCGTTGTAAAGAGTGGCAATATAACTATTATTTACCCAGAATATGATAAAATAGGAATAGATGCAAAAAGTTTATCTATTACTCTTGATAGCCAATACTTAATACTAGATACATTAATTCCAGTATGTAAAAATGATAAATGGGGAGCATTTAATAAAGACGGAGATTTAGTATTAAAATTAGAATATGATCAATTTGGATGTGATGCTAAATCAATTGAAATAAACGGAGCCAAGAAAACCGTTAATCCTGTATTAACAATTGATAGATGTGATGGAGTTGTTGTAAGAAAAGATAAAGTATTTGGTTTAATTAGCATAAGAGGTGAAGAATTAGTCCCAATTGCTGTTGATTATATTTACGAAGTAGAAAACGCAGAAGATGAAGACAATAAATATTTTATGTATTATAAAAACGAAGAATTAAATATAATAGAAAGATTAATTTTAGCAGGATTAATTGAAGATAACAATAAAAACAAAAATGAACAAACAAATGTAGAAGACAATAACAATGTAGCAAATACAGTAAATACAACTAATACATCAAACAATGTAGAAGTAAACACAGTAGCTAATGAATCTAATACAGTAAATAGATAAATATATTATTATTCTATCTCCTTAATATTAAGCATATAATTTAATATTAAGGAGGTATTTTTATGAACAATATTCAAGTAGAAAATAATAACAATAATATGATTGCGAGAATAATGAAAGGATTAATTTTTTCTTTTTTAATCACACTTATATGTATATTTATATTTTCTGTTGTACTTACATATAGCGATGTTTCTGAAAATATAATACCAATTGTAATTATAGTTTTAACATTTGTAAGTATATTAATAGGTTCAATGATAGGGGTAAGAAAAATAAATAAAAACGGAATGCTTAATGGAGCAATTATAGGCCTGATTTATGTTATGTTATTATACTTAACCTCTAGCATATTAAACACAGGATTTACAGCTAATATTTATACAATTATAATGTTAATTGCAGGAGTAATATCTGGAGTTATTGGTGGAATAATTGGAGTAAATATGTAATGTAATTACCTATTGACATTTTGCATTTTTTAGTATAAAATAGTAACATATTAAAAAACAAAGAAGAAGAGGAGTACATTTAAAACTACTATTTTAGAGAAAAGAAGCCATAGGCTGTAAGCTTCTTATAGCAAGCTAAATGGAAGGTAGCTTTGGAGTTAATATATTGAAGTAAAAGTAGGTATATTCGCCTAAACCGCGTTAAAAGTTAATTAAGATGTATATTATTTTAATATATAAATTAAGGTGGTACCGTGAGAAAAACTCACCCTTATATTTCTATAAGGGTGAGTTTTTTTAGTACAAAATTAATTATCTTTCGAATGTAAAGGAGAAATGTTTATGAACGACAAATACAATCCAAAAGATTTTGAAGACAAGCTATACAAAGAATGGGAGGAAAATGGCTATTTTAAACCAAGTATGGATAAAACAAAAGAAAGCTATTGTATTATGATGCCTCCTCCAAATGTAACAGGTAAATTACATATGGGACACGCATTAGATGGCACAATACAAGATATTCTAATTCGTTTTAAAAGAATGCAAGGTTACAATACACTATGGCTTCCAGGCTCAGACCATTCTGCAATTTCTACAGAAATGAAAGTTGTACAAAAAATAAAGGCAGAAGGAAAAACAAAACAAGATTTAGGAAGAGAAGGTTTCTTAAAAGAAGCTTGGGATTGGACACACCTTTATGGAAATACCATTCAGGAACAACAAAAAAAATTAGGCTGTTCTTGCGATTGGGACAGACGTAGATTTACCTTAGATGAAGGACTATCTGAAGCTGTTTTAGAGCAATTTGTAAAACTATATAAAGAAGGCTTAATCTATAAAGGCAAAAGAATGATAAACTGGTGCCCTAGTTGCCATACAGCCATTTCAGATGCAGAAGTTGAATACAAAGAAGAAGAATCTCATTTGTGGCATTTAAGATACCAAATAAAAGGAGAAAATAGTTATGTAGAAGTAGCAACTACCAGACCAGAAACAATGCTTGGAGATACTGCAGTTGCTGTTCATCCAGAAGATGAAAGATATACAAATTTAGTTGGAAAAGTATGTATTTTACCAATTGTAAATAGGGAAATTCCAATTATAGCAGATAAATTTGTAGAAAAAGAATTTGGAACAGGATGCGTAAAAATCACACCAGCTCACGATCCAAACGATTATCAAGCAGGTTTAGCACACAATTTACCTATAATAGAAGTATTTAATGAAGATAATATAATGCTAGACTTAATGCCAGAAGTACAAGGAATGAAGGCAATTCAGGCACGACCAATAATTGTAGAAAAGTTAAAAGAACTAGGAGCTTTAGTTAATACAGAAAACTATACACATAATGTAGCAAAATGTGAAAGATGTAAAACAACAATAGAACCTAGAATTTCAGAGCAATGGTTTGTAAAAATGAAAGAAATTACACAGCCTGCCATTGACGCTGTAAAATCTGGAAAAATTAGATTTGTTCCACAAAAATATGAAAAAACCTACTTTAACTGGGTAGAAAACATTCAAGACTGGTGCATTTCAAGGCAATTATGGTGGGGACATAGAATACCTGCATATTATTGTGACGATTGCTCACATATTACAGTTAGCAAAGTAAACCCAGAAAAATGTGAACAATGTGGAAGTAGCCATATTCATCAAGACGAAGATACACTAGATACGTGGTTTAGTTCTGCTTTATGGCCATTTTCAACACTTGGATGGCCACAAAGTACAGAAGATTTGCAAACATTCTACCCAACTAGTACCCTAGTAACAGCCTACGATATTATAACCTTCTGGATTTCTAGAATGGTAACTTCTGGGCTATATTTAATGAACGATATCCCATTTAAAGATGTTGTTATACACGGCCTAGTAAGAGATAGCCAAGGAAGAAAAATGTCTAAAACACTTGGCAACGGTGTAGACCCAATTGAAGTTATAGACAAATACGGAGCAGACGCTTTAAGATTTTCAGTTGTATCAGGAACAACTATTGGAAACGATATTAAATATATGCCAGAAAAACTAGACCAAGCCTCTAACTTTGCAAACAAACTATGGAATGCAGCTAAGTTTATAATCTCTAACCTTGTAAAAGAAGAAGATATTAAAGATTTTAGCAAACGAGTATATAATTCTAAAACAGAAGAATATAATGCTAACCTTCTAAAATTAGAAGACAAATGGATTTTAAATAAGTTAGATAAATTAATAATTGATGTAACAAATAACATTGAGCATTATGAACTAGGCATTGCCTTAGATAACATTTACAGTTTCATTTGGAATGAATTTTGCGATTGGTATATAGAAATTGTAAAACCTAGATTATACAGTGAAAATTATGAAGATAAAGTATCTGTATGCTATGTACTAAATCACGTTTTTGGAACTTCTTTAAAACTATTACATCCATTTATGCCATTTATCACATCAGAAATATTTGAAAACTTAGTAAACGATGAAAACAAAGATTTAATGGTAAGTACTTGGCCTCATATTAGAAAAAGCAAATTTGCTTTCAACAAAGAAGAACAAATAGTAGAAAATTTAAAAGAAGTGATTGTTGGCATCAGAAATGTAAGAGCAAATATGAATATTCACCCAACCAAAAAAGCAGATTTAATATTTGTAACTAAGGAGTATGGAAAAGAAATAGAAGCTTCAAAAGACTTTATTCTAAAACTAGGATTCGGCAAAGATTTAAAAGTTCAAGAAGATAAGCAAGGAATTCAACAAAATGCAATTAGTGTTATGACTGGCGGAATAGAAGTATATATGCCATTTGAAGACTTAGTAGATATGAAAGAAGAAAAGGAAAGATTGCAAAAAGAAAAAACAAGGCTAGAAGCAGAAGTAGCAAGAGGAGAAAAAATGCTATCTAATCCTGGCTTTGTAAATAAAGCACCAGAAGCAAAAATACAAGAAGAAAAAGAAAAGCTAGAAAACTACAAACAAATGCTAAAAACAGTAGAAGAAAGACTAAACTCAATGCAATAAAATTTTTCGCGCAAAGTATTGACTTTTTCTAAAAAGATTTATAAAATGGAAAAGAAAAAGAAAGAAACGAAGGAGAAAAGAAGCAATGATAGAAAACGCTGTAACCGTTGATACCGTACACACACACACCAGACTGTCGTTCAAAGCAATTAAAAGATGAAAATAATACAGAGATAAAA
>CANQDX010000031.1 GCA_947594065.1 uncultured Clostridia bacterium | reverse complement strand
TATCGTACTAAATATTTGGCAATAAATAAGAAGAGTGCTGGTTAATCCCAGTACTCCTCTATAAATTTTCTATGTGAGAATTATTGCTCAATTTAATATGAGAATTTTTGTTAATTTTTTCTTGACAATTTACAGCAATTTTAGAAATAATAAAAGATAGTAAAATAAAAGGGAAGAGTCTTTACAACTCTTCTTTTTTATTATAGAATATAAAAAGAAAATAATAATGAGGAGTAAGTTATTAAATATGGAAGAAAAAAAGCTAAATATTAAATTTATGGTCATATCAATTATTTGTATTTGTTTATTTATGATTGCAATTGTTCCAAAACAATTACAAAACGACACATTTTATACAATTAAATTAGGAGAATTAATTTTAAATAATGGTATAGATATGCAAGAACATTTTGCGTGGCATCAAGGATTGCCTTATACTTATCCACACTGGTTATATGATATATTCATATTTTTCTTGTATTCAATAGGAGGATTTGGCCCAATTTATTTATCTTCTATTGTATTAGGAATTATACTTGGTATTACAATTTATTTAACAAATGTAAAATTAACAAAAAATAGTGTAATACCTTTCTTTACAACTATTCTAATATTATATATAGGAAAAGACTTTATAACGGCAAGAGCGCAACTTGTAACATTCATTTTATTTGTACTTACAATTTACTTTATAGAAAAATTTTTAGAAACAAAAAAATTAAGGTATGCGATAGGGTTAATTATAATTCCTGCATTAATAGCAAATGTGCACGCCGCAGTATTTCCTTTTTACTTTGTTTTATATTTACCTTATATAGGTGAATTTTTCATAAGCTTCTTTACAGAAAATACAGATTTAATAACAAAAATACTTTTAAAAAGTGATGAGTTAGAAATAAGAAAGCTAGAAAAAAAAGAAAATTTAAACCCTAAAGAGCAAAAAAAATTAGCATTATATCAAACAAGAGTAGAAAAAAATAAAATAAGATTAGAAGAGATAAAAAATACTGTAAAAGAACCATATAAAATAGTAATAGAAAAAAATAATAATGCTGTATGGTTACTTATTATTATGATTATAGCTGGACTTACTGGTTTATTAACACCAATAGGAGATACTCCATACACCTATTTAATTCATACAATGCAAGGCACAACAACACATAACATTTCAGAGCATTTACCAATTATACTATATAATTCTAAATATATATTCGGTTTTATTATTGCAGCTGTATGCTTAATTGCTTTCACAAAAGTAAAATTAAAAATGAGCGACATATTTTTAATAGGTGGCCTAATTTTTCTTACAATAATGTCTAGAAGACAGTCATCATTATTACTTTTTGTAGGAGTATTAGTAATTAATAAAATATTATCAGAACTAATAGAAATGTATGATAAAGATGGAGTAAAAGAAGTACTAAAATATCTTACATCCATCATTGCACAAATTATTATATTTACAATTTTTGTAGCATTTATGATGTTAAGTTTATACAAAATAAAAGACGAACAAATTGTAAATGATAAAAGTTATCCAGTAGAAGCATCTGAATATATTTTAAACAACTTGGACTTAAACCAAATAAAATTATTCAATGAATATAATTTTGGAAGTTACTTATTATACAGAGGAATACCTGTTTTCATAGATTCAAGAGCAGACGTTTATGATCCACAATTTAATGGATGGGAAGACGATATTTTTAGAGATTTTATAAATATAATAGATGTAAATACAGATTACGATGAAAAATTTGATCATTACGGTATTACACACTTAATTATTTATACAAACTCAACTTTAAATAAAGTATTAAAAAAAGATGCAAATTATTTAGAATTATATAAAGACTCAAACTTTATTATATATGAAAGATTAAATGTTCAAAAAGGAGAATAAATTGAAGGAATATAAAATAGATGCTGAAACTGAAAATGCAAGACTAGATAAAGTAGTTGCTACCTTGAATAAAGACTTATCAAGAAGTATGATACAAAAAATGCTAGAAGAAGGTAAAATTTTAGTTAATCAAAAATCAGAAAAAGCATCTTATAAAACTAAAAAAAATGATATTATTCATATAGAAGAAGTTATTCCTAAAGATATAAAATTAAAGGCGCAAAATATACCAATAGATATTGTTTACGAAGATAATGACATTATTGTAGTTAATAAACCTAAAGGAATGGTGGTACATCCTGCAAATGGAAATCCAGATGGAACATTAGTAAATGCAATTATGAATATTTGCAAAGAATCTTTATCTGGAATAGGTGGAGAAATTCGACCAGGAATTGTACATAGAATTGATAAAGATACATCTGGCCTACTAATTGTAGCTAAAAATGACAAAGCACATATTGCTTTAAGTGAACAGATTAAAAATAGAAAAATAATAAAAAAATATGTTGCATTAGTAAGAGGTGTAATAAAAGAAAATTCTGCAACAATAGATATGCCGATAGGCAGAAGTGATAAAGATAGAAAGAAAATGGCTGTAAAGAAAGATGGAAAAAAAGCAGTAACACACTTTGAAGTAATAAAAAGATACAATGGCTATACTTATTTAAATATAAAAATCGACACAGGTAGAACACATCAAATAAGGGTGCACTTATCTGAAATTGGATACCCAATTGTAGGAGATTGTGTATATTCAAATGGAAAAAATCCATTTGGTGTAGAAGGACAAATGTTGCACGCAAAATCTTTAGAATTTAATCATCCAATTACAGGAAAAAAATTATATTTAGAAGCGCCACTACCAGAATATTTTTCTAAAGTATTAGAACAATTAGAAAACTAGAAAGGACAAATATGGAACCGATACGTTTACAAAAATTCCTTGCAGAAGCAGGAATTGCATCTAGGAGAAAATGCGAAGAATATATAGCGCAAGGAAGAGTAAAAGTAAATAATCAGATAGCACAATTAGGAACTAAAGTAAACCCTGATGTAGATACAATTCTTCTAGATAATAAAAAAATAGAAAAAAAAGAAGAACTAATTTACATTTTATTAAATAAACCAATTGGCTATGTTACAACAGCCAAAGAACAATTTGCAAGAGATTCAGTATTAGATTTAGTAAAAGTAAAACAAAGAGTTGTACCTGTAGGAAGACTAGATATGTATACATCAGGTGCATTGTTATTATCTAATGATGGAGATTTTATTTATAAAATAACGCATCCTAAACACGAAATTAATAAAACATACACTGTTACTCTAAAAGGAATAGTAACTAAGCAAGATGTAGAAACTTTAGAAAATGGTGTAAAAATAGAAGACTATATCACCAAACCTGCTAAAGTAAAAATATTAAGAACAGATACAGAAAAAAATCAATCAAGACTAGAAATAACCATTCACGAAGGTAAAAATAGGCAAATTAGAAAAATGTGTGAGGCAATTGGAAAAAGGGTACAAGCATTACATAGAACTAAAATTGGCGACATCAATGTGAAAGATTTAAAAATAGGTACGTGGAGATTTTTAAGTAGGGAAGAAGTAAATTATTTATTAAATAAATAACAGAAAAGTTGCACAAATATTGTAAGTTATGTTAAAATCAAAATAGATATTTTTTTAGGAGGTACAATATGGTAGAAGATAACCAGATTGAAGCGAAAGAATCACCATTTGCAATGCGAAAAGGTGAAATTAAAGTGTTTGATGGAAAAGATGGATATGTATCTATGAATCAAATAATTAACAAAATAAACATAGGACATATTACAGATATTCATTTTGCAATATTAGATATTGTAAATGAATTCGAATTTATCACATCAAGACAACTATGCCAATTATTAGATTATAAAGGAATAGAATATAAATCTCAAGATAAGTTAAATAATAAACTAGACCAATTAGTTAATTCTAAAATATTAACAAGATATTATTTCTCATCAGAAGAGGGCAAAGGAATATACAAAGTTTATTGCTTAGAAAAAATGGGTAAATATTTATTAACTTCCAGAGAAAAAGAATGTAAATGGCAACAAACAGATAATATGAAACCAATGGGAATGATAAAAAAGAGATTAGCAGGAAACCAAATATTAATTGCATATTTAAGAAAAGTAAAAGCCTTTGATTCTTATACTGTTAAACCTACAATGAATGCAAAAACACTAGGAAAAGTATTTAAACCAACAGGTGGAAGTGTTAAATTAACAAAAGCAGGAAAATCTATTAACTTCATATTTGAAGTAGTTAGAAGGGAAGAAGATTGGGAGAAAAAGCTAGCAGATAAAATGAAATTGTATCAAGACTTTTATAAAAACTTCGTACCAGGTGATTCAGGATTTTCAATGTTACCACAGCTTATATTAGTATGTGAAGATGATAAAAATATGGCAGAAGTGTTTAAAGAAATTGTTACAAACAAATTAGAAATACCAGAACTAAATTTATACTATACAACAGATTTAAAACAAAATGAAGAAACACTTGTAGATACATTAACAGGATTTGTTCTAGATGAAACAACAAATAAATATAAATCAGAAAAGTTAAAATTAAAACTATTAGAATAAAATTGAAACAACAAAAAAGCGGCATAGCCGCTTTTTTATTGTAAAAATTTATTTTTGTTATTTATTCTTTCTTTTTATTTTCTTTTTCTGCTAATTTTTCTTGTTTTTTTGCTTCTTTAGCTTTTTGCTTTTCTTGTTTAGCTGCTTCTTTTCTTTCATTTGCTAGTTTCTTTGCTTCTTCAAGAACAGCAACTTCTGCTTCAGTAAGTTCTTTTTTTGGTAAGAACATATCAATTAAAGTTCCTAAACCTAATAATGTTATTATAATTGATAAGTACATTCCTACAAAAGGTATTAAAGTTACACCATAAAGAATAACACTTACAAGAACAAGTACTAAATAATACATAGAAGTTTTTTCAACTTTAAGTACAGGTTTTAAAGTATTTGTAACAACAACTGTAAATGTTGGTACAGCTAATACAAATAGTAAAACATATAAAGCAAGTAAAATAAATACAAGCTTTGAACCAACAAATGTAGCAAGTACAATAATTGAAACAATACCAACAACAACTAATGAAACTAATCCAATAGCTAATGCTTTTAATAATCCTAATAAAGACACTTTTGTGTTTGAAAGTTTTTCTACAAAACCAGGAGCAAATACTTTTGCAAGGCTATAAACTACTAAAACAGTAACAATAGCAGTTAAAACTCCAACAACTATATTTTTTACTGAAGTAGTTTTCTGAGTAGCAGCAGGTGTAAAAGTTGCACTTCCATCACCGCTTATAACGCCTTCAGGAATAGTTGCTTCTGAATTAGCAGAATATCTTAGATTTCCATAGATAATAGGAACGCTATCACCTTCACCGAAATCTACTTTTCTACAAGATAAATCAACATCTCTACCTATTGCAGATTTAAAAATAACATTTGAACTTAATGCTTTAACATCTCTAACAACATAAGAATCATAAGTCATTTCTAAATTGCTAGATGCAGCAACATATAAATCATTACAAGCACCATTGTAATAAACAGAATTTGCACAAGCAAAAATGCTATATCTTACATAACACTCATTAAAGTTAACAGCGTTAGCCAAAACAAATAAGTTACCATTTACTTGACCTTTTATTTCAACATTATCAGCAATAATGAAAACATTTCCATCTACTAATTTGTCTAAAGTAACATCAGAGTCAAATAAATATAAGTCACCGTTGTAAATTTCTTGTTGTTCAGTAGTAGTGTCGCTTGCTTCAGAATTTTCTGTAGTTTCAGTAGTAGTGTTTTCAACTTGTCCATCTGTTGCAAAACATACGGAAATAGAAGAAAGTATTACCATAACAAGTAAAAGTGTTGTTAATAAAATTTTTGAAAATTTCTTAGACATTTTTATCCTCCTAAAATAAGTTTAATACTATTTTTAGTATCAAACATATTGTATAGTTAATCTATAAATTTGTCAATGAAAAAATAAAGAAAACACAAAAAAAACACATTAATAAAATTCAATCTGATATAATTTTGAAATTTCCTCACATTGCTTAAGAAACACAAATTGATGAAAATAAAAAGCGGTTATACCGCTTTTTTATTTAATAAGAAATTTCTACGAAATTTCTTATTAAATAAAAATGCTATAATCGCTATTGCCTTTGAGATTTCCTCCTTTCAGTCGGAAACTCAAATCGGCGAGAAGAAAAGGTGGCATAGCCACTTTTCTTGAATCTAAACTTAAGTATTAGATTTACTATTTGTACAAGTAAAATATGCACAATTAGAAGAAGGTGTTAAACTACTCGCACTTGCCTTATTAAAAAAACACTTGCCTTCTTTTTGATAAACACAATTTGCACTGCAGTCTATGTTTGTCAAAATTACCACCTCACATTTAATAGTATTGTAAGAAAATTAAAAAATATACATCAAAGAAAAATTATATACTATGTGCATTTGAAGTTGTGGCTAATTTTTTTGACTTAATAAAATGTTTACAATACATATTAACTGGGCAAACATCACATTTCGGATTTCTTGCAATACATATATTTCTACCGTGCCACATAAATAGATGATTAATGTCTTTTAAATATTCTTTAGGAAAAATTTTCAATAAATCCTGTTCTATTTTCAATGGGTCTGTTTCAGCAGAAAATCCCATTAAATTTGAAATACGTTTTGCGTGTGTATCAACCGCAATACCCTGAGCAATGCCAAATCCCTCTAGCATAACAACATTTGCGGTTTTTCTACCAACGCCGGGTAAACTAATTAGTTCATTAGCGCTTTGTGGAACTTTTCCATTATAATCTGTTAATATCTTTTGGGCGCAAGCTTTTATATTTTTAGCTTTATTTTTATAAAAGCCACAAGGATGAATTAAAGTTTCCAATTCAATAATATCTATATTTGCAAAATCTTTTGGTGTGGAATATTTTGCAAAAAGAGCAGGAGTTGTTTTATTAACTCTTTCATCTGTACATTGTGCAGAAAGAATAGTTGCAACAACTAATTGAAATGGAGTTTCAAAATCTAGACTGCATTTGGCATCAGGAAAATATTTTTTTAATATTTTTATTACTTCAATAGCTTCGTCTTTTTTATACATTGATTAATCACCTTTTACATAAAAAATTAATATAATAAACTAAGGGAGGTAAGAAATATGTGTCTAAAATTATTAAAGAAAACAATATCAATCTGTTTAATTGGATTTGGGGCTGGTATATTGCTTGTATTGTTACTTCCTTTATCTTGGTGGTTGTTTATTTTTGGAATAGCAATCATAATTTGTGGTTTTGCTTGCATTTCTTGTTAAAAGTATTTCTAAAGTTTAGGAAAGGTATGGTGATAATATATGAACATTGTTGTAAAAAAAGTTCCAAAGTGCTTAAGAGGTATTGTAAAGTTTATTTTTGGAATAAAAAATTAACTACATAAAAAAGTAAAATAATTTTTATTTCAGTTATCTAAAAAACACATAGAATAATTCTATGTGTTTTTTTAAAACTAAGCTCTTGTAACTTTTCCAGAACGTAAACATTTAGCGCATACTTTTATTTTTTTAGGTTGACCATCAACCATTGCTTTTACAGTTCTTAAATTAGGTTTCCAAGTTCTAGTAGCTCTATTACTAACGTGTGAACGAGCAATACTTAATTTGTTTCCATAGCTTAAAGATTTTTCACAAATTGCACACTTTGCCATATCTTAGCACCTCCCAAATTGTTAAATCTAAATTAGACTAAATATTATTTTAACACATAAAATGAGAAATGACAAGAGATTTATTAAAAAAAGTCAAGATGTGTTTCAAAATTATTGCATTAACACAGTAAATTATTAATGAAATGTAATAACCTTGTACCCCAAATTATATTAGTCCTAAAATTTTGCTTGCTCTTTTTATATCTTCATTATTTGCTGTTCTAACATCCTTTAATTGATAGTCAAATCCTAATTCCTTCCACTTATATTCTCCTAAATTGTGGTAGGGAAGAAGTTCTACTTTTTCCACTGATTTTAATGAAGAAATAAAATTTTTAAGTTCCAATAAATCTTCTTCATTATCTGTTATTCCAGGAATAATAACCTGCCTAATCCAAATTGGAATATTATGCTCACTTAAATATCTTGCAAAAGACAATTCCTTCTCATTATCAAAACCAACCAAATCTTTACTCTTATCTGAACGAATATGCTTAATATCTAACAACACCAAATCAGTTAAAGAAAGTAACTCATTTATGGTATCAGTCACTTCTATCATACCAGAAGTATCAATTGCTGTATGAATACCTTCTTTCTTTAGCTTTTTAAACAACGAAATCAAAAAGTAAGGTTGAAGAAGAGGTTCTCCACCAGAAGCAGTAAAACCACCATTTGGAGTAATGTAAGATTTATAGCGAAGAATCTGTTCAAAAAGCTCATCTACACTAATATACTTACCATTATTAATATTCCAAGTATCTCTATTATGGCAATACTTACACTCCAAATTACACCCCTGAAAGAAAGTAACAAACCTAACACCCGGTCCATCAACCGTACCAAAAGTCTCAATTGAATGAATTTTTGCAAAATTTCTCTTATCCATTTTTCTCCTAAACATATTCAAAATTTTTATATATAAAATAAAGAATTATAGTAGTTTTTAGATTGATTCTTGAATTGTTCTATTAATAACATCCAACTGTTGTTCACGAGTTAATTTTGTAAAGTTAACCGCATACCCAGAAACACGAATAGTCAATTGTGGGTACTTTTCAGGATGATCCATTGCATCAATCAACAATGCTCTATCAAAAACATTTACATTAATGTGATGACCTTCTTTTCCAAAGAAACCATCTAACATTGTAACTAAATTGTTAATCTTATCATCATCAGTTTTTCCAAGAGCCTTAGGCGTAATAGAAAATGTATAAGAAATTCCATCTTCAGAATATTGATAAGGAAGTTTAGCAACTGAATTTAATACAGCTAAAGCACCGTGTGTATCTCTACCGTGTAAAGGATTTGCTCCAGGACCAAATGGGGCACCAGCAGGTCTTCCATCTGGAGTATTACCAGTATTCTTACCATAAACAACATTAGAAGTTATTGTTAAAATAGACATAGTTGTTTTTGCATTTCTATAAGTTCTATGTTTACTTAATTTTTTAATAAAAATTCTAACAATATCAACTGCAATGCTATCAACTCTATCATCATCATTACCAAATTGAGGATAATCACCTTCAACTTCATAATTAATAGCAAGGCCGGTATCATCTCTTACAACTCTAACTTTTGCATATTTTATTGCACTTAATGAATCTGCAACAACAGAAAGCCCAGCAATACCACACGCCATTGTTCTTAAAATCTTTGTATCGTGTAAAGCCATTTCCAATTTTTCATAACAATACTTATCGTGCATATAGTGAATGGTATTTAAAGCCTTTATATAAATTCTTGTAACATAATCCATCATATTTTCAAATTTTTCCATTACTTCATTGTAATCTAAATACTCAGAAGTAATTGGTTCAAATTTTGGAGCAACTTGTTTACCTGTTATTTCATCCCTACCGCCATTAATAGCATATAGTAAAGTTTTTGCTAAATTACATCTTGCTCCGAAAAATTGCATTTGTTTACCTATTTGCATAGCAGAAACACAACAAGCAATTCCGTAATCATCTCCCCAGTATCTTCTCATTAAATCATCATTTTCATATTGAATAGAAGAAGTTTGAATAGACATTTTTGTAGAATATTTTTTAAAGCCTTCTGGTAATCTAGTAGACCAAAGTACAGTTAAATTTGGCTCTGGTGCTGGACCAAGAGTAGATAAAGTATGCAATATTCTAAAAGAATTTTTGGTTACTAATGTTCTTCCATCTATTCCCATTCCACCAATAGACTCTGTTACCCAAACAGGGTCACCACTAAATAATTCATCATATTCAGGTGTTCTTAAAAATCTCACTAATCTTAATTTCATTACAAAATGATCCATTAATTCTTGTGCTTGTTCTTCAGTTAATGTACCATTTTCTAAATCTCTTTGAATATATATATCTAAGAATGTAGATGTTCTTCCCAAACTCATTGCAGCGCCATTTTGTTCTTTAATAGCAGCAAGATAAGCAAAATATGTCCATTGAATTGCTTCCTTACTATTAGAAGCAGGAACAGAAATATCAAAACCGTAACTTGTAGCCATTTGCTTTAACTCTTCAAGAGCTCTAATTTGCTCAGATAATTCTTCACGGTCTCTAATAGTTTCCTCATCAAAACAATCTGGATCCAAATATTTTAAATTTTCTTTTTTCTTTTGAATTAAGAAATCTACTCCATATAAAGCAACTCTTCTATAATCTCCAATAATTCTTCCACGTCCATAACCATCTGGAAGACCTGTTAAAAGATGAGAACTTCTTGCGGCTCTTACATCTGCAGTATATGCGTCAAACACACCATCATTATGTGTTTTTCTAACCTTGTGGAAAATCTCATCAACAGCAGGGTCTACCTTTCTTCCGTAAGCTTCACAAGATTTTTCAACAATTCTAATTCCACCATAAGGCATAATAGCTCTTTTTAAAGGGCTATCAGTTTGTAAACCAACAATTTCTTCTAAATCTTTTTTTATATATCCTGGCTCGTAGCCTATAATACTAGATATAGTTTTGGTATCAATATCTAATACTCCACCATTTTCTTTTTCTTTTTTATATAAATCTAAAACAATATTCCATAATTTTGTGGTTTTTTCTGTAGCATTTGCTAAAAATGATTCATCACCAGTGTATGGTGTATAATTTTTTTGAATAAATTGTCTAACATCAACAGAATCTTCCCAAGATCCTTCTTGAAAACCTTCCCATTGTTTAAATAACATTTATTATCATTCCTTTCTAGACATAAAGATGTCAGTAAAATTCTTAAGATATTATAATATATTATGCCCAAATAAGTAAAGGAAAAATCACAAAAAAATAAAAAAAGAATAAAATAGAAGTAGGTGGTTACTAATGGAAACATTTATATCAATTATTATATGGACACTCGCACTATATGGATTATTTGAAATTATAAAAAATATTATTTATATATGTACATATACAAAATTAAATACCAAAGGAATTTATTTATTAATAGCTGTTAAAAACCAAGAAGAAAGTATAGAATGCTTTTTAAGAAATGTACTTTTTAGAATTATATATGGAAAAGAAGAAGTTAAAAATATTATGGTTGTAGACTTAAATTCAAAAGACAATACGAAAAAGATTGTAGAAAATTTAGAAAAAGAATATGAACAGCTAAGCCTTATAAGTTGGAAGGAATGTAAAGAATTAATGGAAAATATTAAAGATAACTAATGAAATATTTTGTATAAAGCTTTATAATTTTCATACAACCTCTTGACTTTTATTTATACAAAATGTACAATGTAGTAGAAGTTAGAAAAAAGAAAACAAAAGAGGGAGAAAAGCAAAATGATAAAGATAGATAAAATCGCTAAAACCATTGATACCGTACACACACACACACCAGACTGTCGTTCAAAGCAATTAAAAGATGAAAATAATACAGAGATAAAAAATAAATAAAACA
>CANQDX010000030.1 GCA_947594065.1 uncultured Clostridia bacterium | reverse complement strand
AAAAGCAAAAGTATCACCACTTCTGCTTTAAGTATATATATAGTAAAAATTTACACACTTATCTTGACAAGCTCTTTCAATTTGTTGAAATTGACATTACAATAAAAAGATGGTATAATGCTAACAATTAAATAATGCGATGATAAAGAAAAAGTATATTATTTTATTTTTAGAGAGCTAGAGAATGGTGAAATTCTAGTAATGAAAGTATATGGGGAGCTTTGGAGCATATTTTAAAATTAAGGTGAGTGGAAAACACTAATTAGGGTGGAACCGCGGAAAATATATTTCGTCCCTAGTCATATAATTTATATATGGCTAGGGACTTTTGTATGTTTTTAGCCATAATAGGAGGAATTTTTATGGTAGATTCAATGGAAAAATTAGTTGCTTTATGCAAGAACAGAGGAATTATTTATGCAGGTTCTGAAATTTATGGAGGGTTAGCAAATACTTGGGATTATGGACCACTTGGTGTAGAGCTTAAAAATAATGTTAAAAAATTATGGATGAAAAAATTCATTCAAGAAAATAAATATAATGTTGGTTTAGATTCTGCAATTTTTATGAATCCAGAAACTTGGGTTGCAACAGGACACGTAGGAGGATTCAGTGATCCACTTATTGATTGTAAAGAATGCAAAACACGTCATAGAGCAGATAAATTAATAGAAGAGTGGATGCATAAACATAATTGTGAAGAAATTGTAGATGGCTGGGAAGATGAAAAGATGATTGCCTATATGAAAGAACACCACATTGGATGTCCTAATTGTGGAGCAGAAAATTTTACAGGAATTCGTAAATTTAATTTGATGTTTAAAACATTTCAAGGTGTTACAGAAGATTCTACATCACAAATTTATTTAAGACCAGAAACAGCACAAGGTATTTTTGTTAATTTTAAAAATGTAATAAGAACTACTAGAAAAAAATTGCCTATGGGTATTGGACAGATTGGAAAAGCATTTAGAAATGAAATTACTCCAGGAAACTTTACATTTAGAACGCGTGAATTTGAACAAATGGAATTAGAATTTTTCTGTGAACCAGGAACAGACTTACAATGGTTTGAATATTGGAGAAATTATTGTAAAGAATTTCTATTATCATTGGGCATTAAAGAAGAAAATATTCGATTAAGAGATCATTCAGCTGAGGAATTAGTATTTTATTCTAAAGCAACAACAGATATAGAATTTGCTTTTCCATTTGGATGGGGCGAATTATGGGGAATTGCTGATAGAACAGATTATGATTTAACAAGACATATAGAGCATTCAAAACAAGACCTAATGTATCAAGATCCTGTTACAAATGAAAAGTTTATACCTTATGTAATTGAACCATCATTAGGTTGTGATAGAGCAACTTTAGCCTTTTTGTGCAATAGTTATGAAGAGGAAGATTTAGGTGAAGGAGATTCAAGAGTTGTACTACATTTACATCCAGCATTAGCTCCAATAAAAGTAGCGATTCTTCCATTATCTAAGAAATTAAGTGAAAAAGCAGAAGCTATTTATGATGATTTATCAAAAGAATTTATGTGTGATTATGATGAGGCAGGAAGCATTGGCAAAAGATACAGAAGACAAGACGAAGTTGGAACACCTTTCTGTGTAACAGTAGATTTCGAAACAGAAAATGATGGATGTGTAACAGTAAGAGATAGAGATACAATGGAACAAGAAAGAGTATCAATTGCTAATTTAAAAAATTGGCTAGAAGAGAAAATAAAATTTTAATTTGTTTTAGTATTTCATTAAGTTAGGTCCGCTCCGGGTGATTTATTAAAATTTTCATCGCAACGCCCCAACTGCATAATAGTCTGTAGCGCAGAAACTTCACACGAGTTTGTTTCTGCTAACAGCCTATAATTTGTCGGTCCCCACCCATAACTTGCTCGAAAATTTTAATGGAAATCACCTCGCGCTACTCAAATTATCTTAGTAAATCTTTTAATTTGCAGACGTTTTCATATATTATTTTTGCAATGACGCGCAGTTTGGAGAGTTTGTATAAAGCTGTTGGCATTTTAATGCCTTACAGCTTTAACAAAGCTCGACAGTAAGGAATAAAAAAATAATATATGAAAACTAAGTCTGCATTAAAGAATACTTAGACAAATTAAAATTTACAATTCTCTTTCGTATAAATCTTTAATGAATACGTCTTTTTCTTCAAAATTATCTACAAAACCAACCTTAGCTTTGTCATTGCTAATTTCTTGAATCCACACAGGCCTGTCCCCATAAAAAATATCTGTTTTTTCTTTGTTTTTTAAAATTGAATTAATTCTGTTCATTTCCATATTTTTTCCACCTTTCGTATAAATTTATGTATTTATATAAAGTATATCCAAATTTATAAAAATATATGATTATAATTGACGAAAAAATTTTTTAGAGATAAAATTAAAAAGGTTTAAATGTTATTGTAAATATTAGAAAGGTTTAAAATAAATGATGCAAAAAAGATTTACAAAAATTGATGAAGAATTTATTTGCGAAAATTGTGGCAAAAAGGTAGAAAAATTAGGATATACTTGTAGAAATCACTGCCCTTATTGTTTACATTCTAAGCACGTAGATGTTAATCCTGGAGATAGAGAAGAAACGTGTCACGGCATTTTAGAGCCAATTGGTATAGAATTAGATTCTAAAAAGGGATATGTTATTATCTTCAAGTGTAAAAAATGCGGAGCAATAAGAAAAAATAAAGCAGCAGAAGATGATAATATGGATTTAATTATAAATTTATCTACAAAACAATATTAAAATATTTTACTAAAAATAGTAAAATATATTGCAAAAATGAATATATATTTATATAATGTAATCGACAAAACCAAGAAGGGATGAATAGAAAATAATGAAAAAATATTTCGGAACGGATGGAATTAGACGTATTGCAAATACAGAGTTATCTCCTGAATTTGTTTTTAAAGTTGCAAAAGCAGGGGCTTATGTATTAGCAAAGCATAATCAACGTAGACCCACTATTTTAATTGGTAGAGATACTAGGCTGTCCGGAACACTAATAGAAAGCGCACTAACAGCAGGATTTTTAAGTTATGGCGCAAATGTTAAATTATTAGGAGTTATACCTACACCCGCTGTGGCATATTTAACTAAAAAGTTAAATGCAGATGCAAGTGTTGTTATATCTGCATCACACAATACATTTGAATTCAATGGCATTAAATTTTTTAGTAATTATGGAATGAAGATTTCTGATGAAATTGAAGAAGAAATAGAAGAAATAATAGATTCAGAAAAGATAAATGAATTAACTGCAGAAAATGAAAAAATAGGTGTATCAGAAATTCATCAAGAATATTTATATGAATATGCAAATTTTATTATTAATAGCTTTAAAGATTTAACAATTCCACAAGATTTTAAGGTTGCACTAGATACAGCAAATGGCGCAACATATCAAGTTGCAGAATATATTTTCTCTAAATTAGGAATCCAATATAAAATAATTAATAATACGCCAGATGGTATTAATATTAATAAAGATTGTGGCTCTACACATTTAGAAGGATTGAAAAAATATGTTTTAGAAAATAAAATGTCATTAGGAATTGCTTATGATGGAGATGGCGACAGATGTCTAGCGGTTGATAATGAAGGAAATATAATAAATGGTGATTTAATTCTTGCTACTTTATCAGAGTATCTAGAAAAAAATGGGAAACTAAAAAATAATGCTATTGTTGCTACTGTTATGAGTAATCTTGGGCTTAAAAAATACTGTAAAAATAATAATATAGATTTTATTGAAACAAAAGTTGGAGACAGATATGTTTTAGAAGAAATGTTAAAAAATAATTATAATATTGGAGGAGAACAATCTGGACATATTATATTACTAGATTATAATCCAACTGGTGATGGTATACTTACCTCATTAATGCTTATAAGAACTATATTAGAGAATAATATACCGGCTTCTGAAATTACTAAGAAAATTAATATTTACCCTCAAGTTCTTGTTAATGCTAAAGTTAAACAAGAAAAAAAGTATGATTATTTTGAAGATGTTGAAATTCAACAAGAAATTAAAAAACTAGAAGAAGAATTTTCAGATGATGGAAGAATTTTAATAAGAACATCAGGAACAGAGCCATTAGTTAGAGTAATGATAGAAGGAAACGATGTAGAATATATTCAAAAAAAAGCAAAACAACTTGCAGATTTAATAGAAAAAAAATTAAATTAATTATATATACAAAGGAGGAGTAAAATGTACATAGTAAATTTAGCACAACCAGCCACAATATTAATTGCTTTATTAGTTACTGTACTATTTATTATCTTAGGAAAAGAATTTAAAAAGAGTATTTTACCTGCAATATGCTTAGTATTGTTTTTAGGATTAATTTTAGTTCACGCATTTCAGTCAATAGTACTTACAGATGCATATTATAAGGCAATGGCTGCAACTTCATTGGGAGTAGATGCAATTATGATATTTTTATCTTATATCTCATACTTATGGGTAGATGCTATTGAAGCAAAAGAAAAAAATAAGAAAAGCATAGACGATAGTCTAGACTGGTTTTGGAAAAAAGTATAAAGCGATAATGTGAAGCTAAAAATAGAAATTAGAAATCATATCTAATTTCTATTTTTTTATTGTTAAATCTACAATTTTATGATAAAATACAAACTAGTTAGTTAATGGAGGGTACAAATGGAAGAAAGAAAAAATATATTAATAGGTGGAGCCTGGCCTTATGCAAATAGTTCATTACATTTGGGACATTTAGCTGGATTAATTTCAGGAGATATTTTAGCTAGATATTTTAGATTAAAAGGAAATAATGTTTTATATGTATCCGGTTCAGATTGCCACGGAACACCTATTACAGAAAGAGCTAAAAAAGAAAAAAAGAATCCAAAAGAAATTGCATCTTTTTATGATAAAGAATTTAGAGAAGTTTTTAGGAGACTTAATTTTTCTTATGACTTATATTCAACAACGGAATCAGAATTTCATAAAGAAAAAGTACAAATATTATTTAAAAAGTTATACGATAATGGATATATATATGAGAAGATAGAACCGCAAGCATTTTGCGAAAAGTGTAATAAATTTTTATCAGATAGAGAAATTAAACTTAAATGTCCAGTTTGTGGAGAAGAAACAAAAGGAGATCAATGTGATAATTGCTTGCACATTCCAACTGGTGAAGAATTAATTGGCGGTACTTGTATAGAATGTGGTACAAAAACAATAAGAAAAGATAACAAAATATTATATTTAGCATTATCTAAGTTTCAAAAAGAAATAGAACAACGAACCAAAGAATGTGAAGATACTTGGAGAATAAATGCAAAGAATGAAACAGAAAAATATTTAAAACAGGGATTATTAGATAGAGCAGTAACTAGAGATTTGGACTGGGGAATAGAAATACCACTTGAAGGCTATGAAGATAAAAGAATGTATGTATGGATAGATGCTGTTTTAGGTTATTTAACAGACACAATGAAAATATGCGAAGAAAGAGGAATAGATTGGCAAGACTTTTGGAAAGAAGGAAGAAATAATCTAATTTATATGTGTCACGGCAAAGATAATATTGTATTTCACAGTATTATTTTAAATGCTATTTTATTAGGACAAAAAGAAAATTATCACTTAGTAGATAGAATTGTTTCAACAGAATATTTAAACTACAAAGACCAAAAATTTTCTAAAAGTAAAGGAATAGGAATTACTGCTTTAGAGGCTCTAGAGTTATATCCATCAGATTCTTTAAGATATCATTTAATAAGTAATGGACCAGAAAAAAAGGATACAAACTTTACACCAGAAGATTTTGTAAACACTCATAATGGAGAAATACTAAATAAATTTGGAAATTTAATTAACAGAACTTTAAAATTTAAGGGACTTGAAAAAATTGAAATGTCTACTATGGAAGAAGATATTAAGAAAAAAATTGAAAACGCATATATAGAAGTAGGAAATTTAATTGAAAGATTAGAATTTAGAGAAGCAACTAATAGATTAATTGAACTTGTTGAATTTGCTAATAAATATTATGACGAAAATGAACCTTGGAAACAAAGAAAGGAAAATATAGAAAGCTTTAATAAAACAATATTCAATTGTACTAATATTATAGCAAATTTAGCAAATTTATATGAGCCAATTATGCCAGAAGCGTGTGCTAAAATTAGGCAATATTTAAAATTAGGACAAGCAAAATGGGAACCAGTTTATATAGAAAAAGAAATAATCTTAGAAAACATAGAACCATTATTTGAAAGATTAAAATTAGAATAAAAGAAGGTATGAAAATGGATAAAAATATTGTTATTATTAATGGAACAGGTGGAGCAGGTAAAGACACTTTTGTTAGTTTTTGTTCAGAAGTAACAAATGTACTTAATGTTTCAACCGTAGATAAAGTAAAGGAAGCAGCGAAAATATTAGTTGGCTGGAATGGAGAAAAAGATGAAGTTTCAAGAAAGCTATTAGTAGATTTAAAGCAATTAAGTATAGCATATAATGATTATCCAACTAAATATATTCTCCAAAAAGCTGAAGAATTTAAAAATTCTTCAGATAAATTAATGTTTGTGCATATTCGCGAAGCAGAAGAAATAGATAAAGCAAAAAAATTATTAAATGCAAAAACATTATTAATTACAAATCCACGAGTTAAACTAATTACATCTAATGATTCAGATGGAAAAGTGAATGAATATCAATACGATTATTATATCAAAAATGATGGTACTTTGGACGATTTAAAAGGAAAAGCAATTAAATTTATAGAGGAGTTATAAAATGCAACAAATAAAAGAATTATATTTAAAATATAAAGAAATTATTAATTACCTTATTTTTGGTGTACTTACAACGATTGTTAGCTTAGCAACTAAGTATTTATTATTATTTACTATATTAGATGCTTCAAATGGTGCAGAGCTTCAAATAGCAGTTATTATATCGTGGATGCTAGCGTGTTTGTTTGCTTATATTACTAATCGTATTTGGGTGTTTGAAAGTAAAGATAAAAATATAATAGTAGAAATGATAAAATTTTTCGGAGCAAGACTTGCAACACTTGGAATGGAAATGCTTATTATGTTCATATTTGTAACTGCTCTAGGACTAAATAGTGATATGTGGGTAGTTATATGGACATTAGTAACACAGGTTCTAATAATTATAGGAAATTATATTTTAAGTAAATTGCTTGTATTTAAGAAAAAACAATAAAAAATTATTAATAATATAAATTAAAATTGCATTGGGCGCATTCTCATACGACCAGCAATAGTGAAAGGAACGTAATTAAAATGAAAAAAATCACAATCATTGTACCAGCATATAATGAAGAAGAAGCACTACCATATTTATACGAAAGATTAACAAAATTAATAAACAGTATTCAAAATTACGAGTTTGAGATTTTATTCATTAATGATGGAAGTAAAGATAAAACACTTGAAATCATAAAAGATATTCGACAAAAAGATGAAAGATTTTGCTATGTTAATTTATCTAGAAATTTTGGTAAAGAAATTGCAATGATGGCTGGCTTAGATTATGCAAAAGGAGATGCAGTTATATTTATTGATGCAGATTTGCAAGATCCGCCAGAGCTTATTCCAGAATTAATTAAATACTGGGAAGAAGGATATGACGATGTGTATGCTAAAAGAAAAACAAGACAAGGCGAAACATTCTTCAAAAAGTTTACATCTAAAATGTATTATAGAGTATTACAAAAATTAACAAAAGTAGAAATACAGCAAGATACAGGCGATTTTAGACTATTAGATAGAAGATGTGTAAATGCACTTAAAAAATTAAGAGAATCTCAAAGGTCATCTAAGAGTATGTTTAGCTGGATTGGATATAATAAAAAAGAAGTATTGTTCGACAGAGATGCAAGAATTGCTGGAAAAACAAAATGGAATTACAAACGACTTGTAGATTTAGCAATTGATGGAATTACATCCTTTACAACATCGCCACTAAGATTATCTACATATATTAGCATACCTACTTTTATGACACTAGGAATTTATTTTATTTATGTAATTGCAAAATCTTTTGTAGTTCACGAGCCAATACAGGCTTTTCAAGCAATTATATTATTAATCCTATTTTTCTCTGGAATACAAATTTTGTTATTTGGAATAGTAGGAGAATATTTGGGAAGAATATTTAACGAAACTAAAAATAGACCATTATATTTAGTAGATGAATATAATGGAGAAAAAGAAAGAAACGAAGATTAAACAATAAAATATAAGGAGTAGAGAACATCTACTCTTTTAAAATGCTATTTTCAAGAAATATTGTGAAAATTTTGTGAATTTTAGCACTCTCCTATTGACATTGCTAAAAAATGTTATATAATATTATATGTATAAAGAAAAAGCGCTTTTGAAATAATATGATATATGTGCTAACCAAAAGGTGTCAACACATAAAATTTTAAAATTAAAGGAGGAAAAGGTTATGATGATGATACCAAGAAGAAATACTTTTGATTTATTTGACGATATGTTTAATGATCCATTTTTTGAAAGGGGATATTCTAAAAAAGAAACATCTTTAATGAAAACAGATGTTAAAGAAAAAGACGGAAACTATATTCTAGAAATTGATATTCCAGGATACAGCAAGGATGATATTAAAATTGAATTAGAAAACGGATATTTAACAGTAACTGCATCAAAAGAAGAAAAAGTAGATGAGGAAAATGAAAAATCACATTATATTCATAAAGAAAGATTCTATGGAAAATGTTCAAGAAGCTACTATGCAGGAGAAAATGTTAAAGAAGAAGACATTAAAGCAAGCTTCAAAAATGGAATTTTAACATTAACATTCCCAAAAGAAAGTACAGAAAAAATAGAAAACAAAAAGTATATACAAATAGGAGATTAATCTATTTGTACTACCCCAAAAAGCTAAACACTTTTTGGGGTAATTTTATTTAAGTAAACAAAAATAATTGGCTATTGCTAGCCAATTATTTTTATGATATTATTTTATAAAAAGTAAATTATAAAGGAGCAAAAATTATGTTGAATGCAATAAAAAGGGTATTAATAGTTCTAATAGGAGTTTTGCTACAATTTGGATTTTCAATTGTAATAAGATTATTTTTTTATAAATATCTTGGAATAATTACATTATTTTATAGTATAGCAAGCATTTTAATTGTACTTGGTATATTAAAAGAAAGTACAAGACTTTCAAATGACTTACCTTGGATAATATTAATATTAATTTTCCCAATATTTGGAACGATTTTATTAATTACATTAGGAAAAAATTATTCTAAAAACAAATTATTAAAAAATATATTTGAATATGAACAAAAATATAATGAATATTTAGTTCAAGACGAAAAAGTAAAAAAAGAAATTGAAGACAAAAAATTAGATAACATTCAATATTTATTAAATAGAACCAATCATTTTGTAAGCACCAATAATGAAATCACCTATTATAATTTTGGAGAAAAATTTTATCCAGAATTATTAAAAGAATTAAAAAAAGCTGAGAAATTTATATTTATGGAATATTTTATAATTAATGAAGGCGTTATGTGGGATAGTATTCTAGATATATTGAAGGAAAAAGCGGCAAAAGGGGTAGATGTTAGAATCTTATATGATGATATGGGAAGTATTGCAATGCTTTCAACAAACTATTCAAAGCAACTTGCAAAGTTTGGTATAAAATGTATATCATTTAATAAATTAAGCCCATTTAGAGGAATATTTATGAATAATCGTGACCATAGAAAAATGACAATTATAGATGGAAAAGTAGCCTTTTCAGGTGGAGTTAATTTAAGTGATGAATATATAAATGTAAATAGTAAGCTAGGAATATGGAAAGATAATGGAATTAAAATTGTAGGTGATGCAATTTGGAATTTAACTGTTATGTTTTTAACATTATGGAATGCAAACATAAATGAAGATAAAGATATTACTAAATTCAAATATAATTTTAATGATATTAATAAAAATAATGGCTATGTTATTCCTTATGGAGTTGCGCCGCTTCATAAAGATTTAATAGGAGAAGATGTTTATATTAATATGATTAATAGTGCCAAAAGTTATTTATACATAATGACACCATATTTAATAATCGACACCGATATGGTCAATTCACTTTGTAGAGCTGCTAAAAGGGGCGTAGATGTAAGAATAGTTGTACCCGGAATTCCAGATAAAAAAATAGTTTACACGCAAACAACTTCATTCTTCAGAGTGCTACATAATAATGGGGTAAAAATCTATAAATACACAAATGGATTTGTTCACGCTAAAGTGTTTTTATCAGATGATGTAAGAGCAACCGTTGGAACAATTAATATGGATTATAGAAGTTTGTATCTTCACTTTGAAAACGGAATCTATATGGAAAATGTTGGGGAAATAAGCAAAATATATGAAGATTTTGAAGCCACATTTAAGGATTGTAAAAAATTAAATGATGCAGACGTTAAAGCAGGTCTAATAAAATCCTTGTGGCAAGCTATTTTAAGATTATTTGCACCACTATTCTAAAAAGTATTATTTATTTGTTTATGGAGAATGTAATGAAAGAAAAGGTATACGAATTTTTAAGAACAATTCCAAAAGGAAAAGTAGTAACTTATGGACAGATAGCAGAATATTTAGGAAACAAACATCTTGCAAGAGTTGTTGGAAATATTCTTCATAATAATCCAGATGAATATAAATACCCTTGTTATAAAGTTGTAGATAGCAAAGGAAATTTATCAAAACATTTTGCTTTTGGTGGAATAGAAAAACAAAAAGAAAAGTTGGAAAAAGAAGGAATAGTTGTTATAGATTATAAAGTTAATTTAGATAAATATAGAATGTAACCAAATTAGATTAGAGGATGAAAGAAAAAATTTAAAGAAAAGGAGGTAAATGATTATAAAAAATCCTACGAATTAGGAAAAATATTTAAGAAAGAAGGAATTTTTATGAGTAAAGTATTAGTAACTTATTTTTCAGCAAGTGGTGTAACAAGAAGTGTTGCACAAAATATTGCAAATAGTATAGAAGGAGATTTATTAGAAATTAAAGCGAAACAACCTTATACAGAACAAGACTTAAATTGGAACGACAAAAATAGCAGATCAAGCATAGAAATGAAAGATAAATCATCAAGACCAGAAATTGAAGTAACAGTAAATAAATTAGATGAATATGAAACAATTTTAATAGGATTTCCAGTATGGTGGTACACAGCCCCTACAATTATTAATACATTTATTGAAAGTTTAGATTTATCAGGTAAAACACTAATTCCTTTCTGCACATCAGGTGGAACTGGAATAAGTGGATGTGAAAGAGATTTGAAAAATGAATATCCTGAGTATAATTGGAAAGAAGGAAAAAGATTTACAGGAAATGAATCAAAAGAATTTATTAAAAATTGGATTGGAGGTATAAATGAAAACTAAAAAGATAATAGCTTTAATTATTGCAATTATAATAATTGCAGGAGGAATAAGTATTTGGTTAATTAGTTCTAATAAATCAAATAACTTTAATACTAACAATAATTTAAATTTAAATGCAAGTATCAATGAAAATGTAGCAAATACAGAAGATATTGGGACTTCTAGCCGTAAAAAAATTGCAATCATTTATTTCTCTGCAACTGGAAATACAAAAAAGGTTGCAGGATATATAAAAGAGCTAACCGCTGGAGATTTAATTGAAATAGTACCAAAGGACAAATATACAGATAGCGATTTAAACTACAACAATAGCAATAGCAGATCTACAAGAGAACAAAATGATTCTTCTGCAAGACCAGAAATTTCAAATACTATTGATACATCTTCTTATGACGTAATCTATTTAGGTTATCCAATTTGGTGGGGAGATGCACCAAGAATAATTTTAACATTTTTAGATGATTCTAATTTAAGTGGAAAAACAGTTATTCCATTCTGCACATCAGGAGGCTCTGGAATAGATGCAAGCGTTAATTATTTTAAAAACAATTATAAAAATATTAATTGGTTAGATGGAAAAAGACTTGGTACATCACAAAGTGAAGTAAAAGCTTGGGTTAATGGCTTAAATTATTAAAATTGGAGGTAAGAAAATGAACAAAGAAGAATTTGATAAAGCAAATGTATTTGGAAAAGGAAATTCAAATGTAAATTTCGCACAATATTTTATAGGAGAATCTTTTTTAAATCCATTAACAGAAGCAGGTAAATGTCCAGTATTTTTAGCAAATGTAACATTTGAGCCTAGATGTAGAAATAATTGGCATATACACCATTCTA
>CANQDX010000029.1 GCA_947594065.1 uncultured Clostridia bacterium | reverse complement strand
AGTAGGTCGTCCGTTCGATTCGGACAAGTGGCTCCAAAAGATCAAGAGTTTTGAGAAATCTTAATTCTTGATTTTTTATATACAATATATTGACATTTTGAAAAAACAATCATATAATCATCTTATGAAATGTTTAAATTGTGAAAAAGAGATTAAAAAAAACAATAAATATTGTTCAAATTTCTGCCAAAAAGAATTTCAATATAAAGAATATATTAATAGATGGAAAAATAATAATGAAAGCGGATTAAAAGGACAATATCAAATATCTAATCATATAAAAACATATTTATTTGAAAAATATAATAACAAATGTGCAAGATGTGGTTGGGGAGAAAAAAATAATTTTACAAATAAAATTCCATTAGAAGTAGACCACATTGATGGAAACTATAAAAACAATAAGGAGGATAACTTAATATTATTATGTCCTAATTGTCATTCTTTAACTTCTACATACAAAGGTGCAAATTTGAATTATGGTAGAAAGGGAAGAAATAAATATAATGATTAAAATGTTTTGAAAGGGAAGAGAATATGAAAACTGTAATTGTAACTGGAGGGTCTAGAGGAATTGGAGCAGCAATAGTAAAAAAACTTGCAAGAAGCGGATGTGATGTAGTATTAAATTATAATCAATCCGAGCAAAAAGCAAAGGAAATACAAAATGAATTACAAAAAGAAAAAATAGATATAGAAATATACAAAGCAGATGTTTCAAAAAGGGAAGAAGTAAAAAAATTAATAGAATTTACATTGGAAAAATTTAAAAAGATAGATGTTTTAATAAATAATGCTGGAATAGACCAAGTAAAACCATTTATAGATATTACAGATGATGATTGGAATAATATGATGCAAGTTAATTTGAATTCTGTATTTTATTGCACGCAAGAAGTTCTAACAACAATGATACAACGTAAAAGCGGATGCATTATTAATATATCTTCTATATGGGGAATAACTGGAGCATCTTGTGAAGTACATTATAGTGTTGCAAAAGCAGGAATAGATGGGTTAACAAAGGCACTAGCAAAAGAATTAGGACCATCTAATATAAGAGTAAATTCAGTGGCGCCAGGTGCAATTATGACCGATATGAATAAAAATCTTACAAAAAAAGAAATAGAACAAATAAATCAAGAAATTCCATTAGAGAGATTTGGTAGTCCAGAGGAAATTGCTAGGTGTGTAGAATGGCTTGTAGAAGATACTTATACAACAGGCCAAGTAATTTCTCCAAATGGAGGATGGTTAATATAAAAAATAAAAAGGCGAATATTTCGCCTTTTTTTATTCTTCAGTTATTTTTCTTTTATAATTTCCAGAAATTAATTTTGGAACATAAACTAATAATTTATAAATTGCCAATCTTATTTTTTTACTCCAAATATAAGATTTTCTTAAATGACGTTTAGTTTCAATTCCTAATTCTTCTCTAATAACAAGAGCAGTTTCAGACTTTTCAATAGGGAAAACATAATTAGCATTATTGTTATTATCCCAGTGATTATCTTCATTTCTAAAACAGAAATTAAACGTATCATAAACTGGAAGTTCTATTTCTGCTTGAAAACCTAAATCAGTTTTCTTCATTTGAACTTCATTTAACTCTTTCCAGTCATTATCAAAACCATAATGAATAAAAACTTCTTCTGAATTTTCTTCAAACAAAGTTCCAGTATAAGAAATCTTAATATTAGATCCTTGAACCAATCTATCTGTATTAAAAAATATATTCTTTGATAATTCCATTATAAACTCCTTAAAACTTTTCTTTAGTAATTGCTATTATATTATTAAAAAAAATTAAAATCAATAGTTTTTGATAAAAAAAGTGATTATTTTACAAAAACTTTTCCGATAATGTAAAAAGTATCATTATCTCCAACTTTAATATCTTCTATTTCGCTGTTAGAAGCCTTTAAAGTAATTTTTCCATTTCTAGAACTAAATTTTCTAACGATTATTTTATCGTTATAGAAGAATACACCAATATCTTTACTAGATAAAGGAGAATTTAATTCTACAAAAACATAAGAATTTTTTGCGATGGTAGGAGACATAGAGTCATCCTTAATTTTTAAAGCGATAGCAGAGCTTGGTATATCAGGAGGACAATCAATAAATCCACCAATATTATCCACAGCAAGTAGTTTGCTATAAGAAATATGTTTTATTACATTATAACTCTCTTGTTCTTCATTAATACATTTGTCATAAGTAAACATTAATTGTTGATATGGAATATCTAAAGCTTTGCAAATATTTTTTAATGCTTTATGGCTTGGATTTCTTTCACCTTTTTCAATATGAGTAAGGTGTCCAATATTAATATCTGTAAGTCTTGCAAGTTCTGTTTTTGACATTCCTTTTTCTTTTCTTGCTTTTGCAATCATATCACCGATCATCATAATTTATTACCTCTTTTTCTATAATTTTACATTATTATACATTAAAATTTTAAATTTGTCTAGTAGTAAACTTAAAAAACTTTTTTTTATAAAATATCACAAAAAGCTTGACTTGTCAAATTGAATTGTGATAACATTTTGACAATCAATAAAAGAGGTGATAAGATGTATCAAAATAAAATAAGAGAATATAGAAAAGAAAAAGGATTAACATTAAAGGAATTAGCTAGTAAATGTGGAATCTCGGTTGGATATTTATGCCATTTAGAAAGAGGTAGCAGAAAAAATCCATCAAGAGAAGTAATGGAAAAAATTGCATCTGTTTTAAATGAAAATGTTCCAAAAGTATTTTTTTCTAATGAAATGTTATAATTATGAACATTTATACATAAGATAAATAATGAATATTTGAAAATTATATTGTAAAGTTTTCTTCTTTATGATAATATTTTGTTGAATAATATAGAAATGGGGAGATATTATGGAAAAAGAAAACGAAGAGTCAGAGCAAGCTCAAACAGAAAGCTCAGTAAAAGACAATATAATAGAAGAAAAAGTAGAGACGATTAATCAAGAAAATGAAAATAAAGAAGAAAAAAAATCGGACGAAAAACCAGAAAAGGATGAAAAAGAGACAGTTAAAAAAACAGAAAAAGAAAGCGAAGAAAAAGCAAACAAAGAAGAAAAAGAAAAATTCCATAAAGCCGAAAGTAAAGATAGCAATGAAAAGAAAAAATCTAAAAAGGGAATTATTGTTTTAGTTGTTTTCATTTTAATTTTTCTACTATTTATATCTACAATCTTTGCAATATTAAATATGAATAATGATAAAATTATAGGTGGCGTATATATTCAAGGCTTTAATGTTTCTAATTATGATAAAGATGAAATTAACAAAATAATAAATGATAAATTAGAAAAATTAGAAGAAATAGAAATTCATTATGATAATTATGAAGAAGTAATTAAGTTACAAGATATGGGAATAACAGTTGATGGAAAAGATGCAATAAAAGAAGCCATTAAACTAGGGAAAACTAACAATATTCTTATAGATAATTTTAGTATATTAAAAGCTAAAATTTTCAAAACGCAACTTAATTTAAATATTCAAATAGACGAAGAAAAATTTAAAGAAGCAATAAAAAACACGCAAGCAGAAATGCCAGGAGCAGTGCAAGAATATTCTTATGAAATAAAAGATGATGTGCTTATTATCACCAATGGAAAAGCTGGTAAAATTATAAATGAAAAATTGCTAAAAGAAGCTATTGTAGAAAATTTAAGAATGCAATTTAATGATACAGTAAATACTATAGAAATCCCAACTCAAGATGCGGTTCCTAATCCAATTAATATAGAAAGCATATATCAAGAAGTTTATAAAGAAGCAAAAAATGCTTATATAGTAGATGATCCTTTTGAACTACACAAAGAAGAAAATGGTGTTGATTTTAAAATAAGTATAGAAGAAGCAAAGGAATTATTAAAAGAAGAAAAAGAAACTTATGAAATACCATTAAAAATTACAAAGCCTAAAATAGCAGTAAAAGATTTAGGAGATAAATTATTTAAACAAACATTATCAAAATATACAACTATTTATGATTCAAGCAATACAAATAGAGCTAGCAATATAGCACTTGCAGCTAAAACTATTAATGGAACTATATTGCTTCCGGGAGAAACATTTTCTTATAATGGTGTTTTAGGAAATACAACAAAAGAAAAGGGATATAAACCAGGAGGAGCCTATGTAGGCGGAAAAATAGTTCAGACCTATGGAGGAGGAATATGCCAAGTATCATCAACCCTATATAATGCCGCTTTATATGCTAACCTAGAAATTGTAGAAAGACATAATCATTCATATTCTGTAACCTATGTACCGGCAGGAAGAGATGCAACTGTAGCTTATGGAGGAAAGAATTTTAGATTTAAAAATTCTAGAAGCTATCCTATTAAAATTGTAGCTAATGCTAAAAATGGAGTAATAAGTATTTCTATAGTTGGAATTAAAGAGGAAAAAGAGTATGAAGTAGAGCTAACAAGTACGGTTCTAAGCACAACACCTTGTTCAGTTGTGTATGAAAATACAAATACATTGGCAGAAGGAAAACAAAAAGTAATTCAAGTAGGTCATACAGGACAAAAAAGTATTGCTTATAAAATTATAAAATACAATGGAAAAACAATATCAAAAACAGTTCTATCAAAAGACACTTACAAACCAATGAACAGAATTATACAAGTGGGAACTAAGAAAGTAAATAATACTGCTAACAATCAAAGCAATAACAATCCAAATAACAATAATCAAAGTAATAATAACCAAAGTAACAATAACCAAAACAACAATATTCCAAGCAATACAGTAGAAACAAACCAACCAAATTAATTTAAAAATAAAGCTGTTGACATCTTTGTCAACAGCTTTTAATACAATAAAAAAATTTTCTTGTTTACTTTACAGTTTTTAAATCTTGCTTACTTGGACCATAAATTAATTTTCCATCAAACATATATCTAGAGCCGTGACAAGGGCAATCCCAAGTTTTATCTAAATTATTCCAAGAAAGTTCACATCCTAAATGCATACATTTAGGAATAACCTTAAATTCATTGCCAGTTTCATCTTTATAAAGTCCAATTTTTGTTCCATTATCGTTTACAATTTTTCCTTCTTGCAAGCCAACATCCTTAGGCTTTGCGGCAGGCATATCTAGTTTATTCAAAAATAAAGAATAAGAAGACTCTTTAAGCATATTTCCTAACTCTTTTCTATTTTTTATTGGACGTAATCTTTTGGGGTTATATAGTTCTTCATAAGAATTTTCCTTGCCTAAAATTTTATCAGTAATCAAATTTGCAGCAACATTAGATGTAGTCATACCCCATTTTTTGAAGCCAGTTGTAACATATACATTAGGGTAAAATGTAGAAAAATTGCCAATGTAAGGTATTTTATCAAGAGAAACAGAATCGTGAGTATTCCACTTAAATAATACCTTTGAATCAGGATATAATTCTAAAGCCTTTTGTTCTAAAACCTTGTAGCTATTACTTAAATCTATTTTTGCACCAGTTTTATGGTTCATACCGCCAACTAATAAAATACGTTTTCCATTATAAATTGCTGTTCTAAAAGAAAATGTAGGAATATCGTTATTAATATACATACCTTTAAATAATGGAGAAGATGTTTCCACTGCAATCAAGTTAGAACTTTCTGAATACATTTTTAAAAAATGAAATCCAGGAAAATTTATAATAGGATATCTTGTAGCGATAATCACATTATCAGCAGTAACAATATTTTTTTCAGTTTCTATTTGATATTTATCTTTATTTTTATTTAAACCAATAACCTTTGTATTCTCAAAAATTTGACCAGAACGTTTAATAATACAATTACATAAACCTTCTGCATATTTCATAGGGTTAAACTGAGCCTGATGATTAAATTCAATAGCAATCTTAACATCAGAGATAGGTAAATTTATTTTATCTAACAATCTAACATCAAAATTTAATTTATTTAATGCTTGAGCCTCATCTTTAATTTTTTTTACTGAATTCACATCTGTTGTATAAATATAATTATTTTGAAATTCAAAATCACAGTCTATGTTTTCTGTATCAATAATATTCTTAATATTAGTAATAGCCTCTTGATTAGAATATAAATAATCTTTTGCAAATTGCATACCATAAGAATTAAATAAATAATTATAAAGTAAGCCGTGTTGAGAAGTTATCTTAGCAGTAGTATGACCAGATGTTTTTTCCATTATTTTATCTTTCTCTAATATACATATTTTTAAGTTATTATTGCTTAAATAATAACCGCACGAAATACCAGTTAATCCACCACCGATAATACAAACATCTACATTTAAGTTTTTATCAAGGGATGGGTAGGACTGGTTTTTAAAATTTTCAATCCAAAACGAATTCATAAAATCACCTAAAAATATTTTTTCCAAAAAGATGAAAAATAAACAAAAAAAGAAGAGATTAAAAATAATCTCAACTATATTTAAAATAAAATTTTTAATATAAAGATACTTAACATATTATTGTATTATTTTCTTTGTCAACTTCGAAAAATTCACTAGGACAATACCTACTTGCAATTTTTAAGTTTAAATCTTGGCTTTCAACTTGTTCTAATACACTCTTATATGCAAGTTCAGGAAAATTATTTTCATTACTAAGATGACCAAGCATAATATTTTTAACTCCAAAGTCTGATAAATAATTAATTGTTTTACCAGCTTCTATATTAGATAAATGTCCTAATGGACTTATAATTCTTTCTTTTAATTTATAAGGATAAGAACTGCATTTTAAAACATCTGGCTCATAATTAGATTCCAATAAAATAAAATTACTATGTTTTAAATTCTCTAAAATAGAAGGTGTTATATGGCCAATATCTGTTGCAATGCAAATTTTTGAATTAGCATCACAAATATTAAATCCACAAGGGTCTGCAGCATCGTGTGGAATTTCAAAAGGAAAGATAGTTAGATTAGCAAGTTCAAAAGATTGGTTATTATGAAAATAAAAAATATTATTTTCGCTAATTTTTTCTTTTTTATCTTTCATAGCATTCCAAGTTTTCTTATTAGCATAAACAGGAATGTTATATTTTTTAGAAAGAGTAGCAACAGATTTTGTATGGTCTGAATGTTCGTGTGTTACTAAAATAGCAGAAATATTTTGTATAGAAATACCAATAGAAGCCAATCCATCTACTATTTTTTTACCGCTAACCCCTGCATCTACTAATATATTTGTATCGTCTGACTGAACAAAAAAACTATTTCCAGAACTTCCACTATATAAACTACAAAACTTTAACATTTATTCTACAACTCTTTCTATATTTGCACCTAATTTTTTAAATTTTTCTTCTATATTCTCATAGCCTCTATCAATATGACTTAAATTATATACTTCTGTCGTTCCTTCTGCACAAATACCTGCAATTATTAATGCAGCTCCAGCTCTCAAATCAGAAGCATAAACAGGAGCACCAACCAAACCTTCTACACCATCAAAAACAGCAGTTTTGCCGTGAGCAGAAATTTTGGCACCCATTTTATTAAGTTCTTCTGTATATTGAAATCTAGATTCCCATATACTCTCATTAATAATGCTTGTTCCATCTGCCATAGAAAGAATAACACCCATCTGAGGTTGCAAATCTGTAGGGAAACCGGGATAAGGCAAAGTTTTAATATTTATTTTTTTAGGTCTTTTTGTGCACCAAACTCGAATATTATCTCCATCTATATCGTCTACCTCAGCGCCCATTTCAATTATTTTAGCAATAATAGGTTCTAAGTGTTTTGTAATACAATTCCTAATTGTAACATCACCTTTTGTAGCAACAGCGGCAAGCATAAACGTTCCAGCTTCAATTTGGTCAGGAACAATAGAATAAGTAGCATTACCGTGCAATTTCTTTACACCGTTTATTTTAATTACATCAGTTCCAGCACCACGAATATCTGCTCCCATTGTATTTAAAAAATTGGCAACATCAACAATATGAGGTTCTTTAGCAACATTATCTATAATAGTAGTTCCTTCTGCTAAAACAGCAGCAAGCATAACATTAATAGTTGCCCCAACAGAAACCATATCTAAATATACAGAAGTACCAATTAAATCTTCTGCAGTAGCAGTTATTTTTCCTTGAGAAACATCAACTTTAGCACCAAGTGCTTCAAATCCTTTTATGTGTTGGTCAATTGGTCTTGCACCTAAATTACATCCACCAGGCATACCAACTTGAGCGTGACCAAATCTACCAAGAAGAGAACCAATTAAATAATAAGAAGCTCTAAACTTGCTAGTTTTCTCCAAAGGAGAATTATAACTATTAATATTTCTAGTATCAACCGTAATTTCGTGTTCATTATTCCAAGTTATTTTAGCACCTAAATCTTGTAAAATATCACAATATATTTTAACATCACTAATATTAGGGACATTATCAATTGTACAAATTCCATCAATTAAAAGTGTTGCAGGTAAAATTGCTACAGCTGCATTTTTTGCACCGCTTATTGTTACATCACCTTTTAAAGGTGTTTTTCCGTTTATTACTAACTTTTCCAAAGTGTAAACCTCCAAGTAAAGTAAATAGAGTGTAAATAACACTCTATCACACTATAACACAAAAGAAAGTAAAATACAACTATTTTTTTGCCATAATCAATTTTGCATTTTCAAAAAATTCAATTATTTTAAATTTGAATTGATAATCTGTATGTTCTGAGGCGATTACATTATAATCTTCTTCATTTAGATTAAGCTGCAAATTATTCTTAGATTCTTCAGGAACAACACCATTTGTAATATCTACAAAGCATAAAGAAGGAAACATTACGCACCACCAATTTTCACCTTGAAAATTACCAATTTCTACTTTCAAAGCATCATAATACCCAGAAGGAAGTGCTATATCGCCATAAGTTTTAGTAGGAAAAGCGAAATTTCCTATTTCAATTTTTACATCATAGTCGAAACCATTTTCAACAATTGTTCTTTTCGCAATCTCATAAAATTCTCCTTTATGTTCTTCCGCAAGCTTAATTGCTTCTTCTTTGGTTGAAATATTATTACATAGTATATTCATATAGGAAATTAAATTATCTCTAACTAAGTATTTTAACTCTTGATCTTCCTTAGAATTACTATTTGCAATAACGTGTAGTCTAAACACACTATTAGCAATATCTGAAGAAACGTTATTTGCGTAGGTATACATAGAAAGAAAAAGATAAACAATAAAAAGAAAAAATATTAACATTATTTTTTTGAAATTTTTCATAAGTACCTCCAAAAATTTACTCTTAAAAAAAGTATTAACAAAAAAAATAAAAATATACTATAAACGAAAAAAATTGGTAAGAAAATCTTTTTGATTGTCGAATAAACACGTACGATTCTTAGGGAAATAGGATTGACAGACAAAGAAATAAATGGTAAAATTTACCAGTAGAAAAAATTAACACGGGAGAAGATTTCTATGAAGAAAAATATGTTTTTAAAGAAAATATGCAGTATTTATGCAAATGACTTACATTTTGCAACAATGATATTTCCATTTATTCATAAAGAATTGGAAAATAATACAATGATTATTACAATTTTAGAAAAAGATGAAACTAAAAACATAGAAAAAATTCTAGAAAATATAGGACTAAATACCCAACAAAAAGAAGAAATAAGAAAAATTGATTGGAATGCAACTAATATTAACAAAATAAAATCGAATTTAAAATTATTAGAAAAGGACATAAAAAATAATAAAAAAATAGATATTATAGTATGTGGAAGAAATATATTTATAGAAAAAGTGAATAAAGTATTGGATTTATGGGCAAAAAATAATATTCAAATCCTAGAAAAAACAAATCAATGTTTAAATATTATTAATTGTTTTTCATTTGAGGAAAATAAGCAAATAGAAAATATAATGGACGAGCACGAATATATACTAAAAACCGCTGGAATTGAGGAAATTGTTGGAACTGAAGAATTACAAAAAGCAAATTAAGGTGTATTGACTTATCAAAAAAAATGGTGTATTATATCTTTTACATAAGCTAAAAAAGAAGGGAAAAACAATGGTAGAAAATATAGAATACGAAGAAGCGCTAAAAAAGCTAAAGAAATATGGACAGGAACATATATTATGCAGATATGAATATTTAGATGATGAAAGAAAAGAAAAAATAATAAATCAAATAAAAAATATTGATTTTGATAGTTTAATAGATCTATTTAATGTAACAAACAAATCTATTAAGAAATTAGAAGGCAATGTAACAAATATCGACTTTGTAGATAAAGAAAAATTAACTAAAGAAGAATATGAAACTTACTATAATATTGGAAAAAAGGAAATAGAACAAGGAAAATACGCAGTTTTAACTATGGCAGGAGGACAAGGAACAAGACTAGGTTGTGTTGCACCAAAAGGTACATTTAAAATCGGTGGGGGAATTGAAAAATCACTTTTTGAAGTTTTATCAGAAACAATAAAAGAAGCTAAAAATAAATTTAATGCTAGAATTCCTTGGTACATTATGACTAGCAGAGAAAATAATAGTGCCACAGAAAAATTTTTTGAAAAAAATGACTTCTTTGGTATGCCTTATGAAGATGTTAAATTTTTTAAACAAGGCGAACTTCCAATGCTAGATTTTAATGGAAAATTAATATTAGATGAAACTGGAATAATAAAACTAGCCTCTGATGGACACGGCGGAGTTTTTGAGTCATTAGATAAAAATGGCTATATAGAAGATATGAAAAGAAGAGGAATTGAATGGGTATTTATCTCAGGAGTAGATAATGTTCTAGCAGGATTAGTAGATCCTATTGCTGTTGGTCTAGCAATTAAAGAGGGAACACTAGCAACAGGAAAATCAGTAGTAAAACGTAGCCCAGATGAACAAGTAGGAGTATTTTGTAAGAAAAATGGAAGACCTTATGTAATAGAATATACAGAAATTACAGAAGAAATGGCAAATGCAAGAAATGAAGAAGGAGAGCTTTTATATGGAGAATCACATATATTAACAAATTTATTCAATATAAAAGCAATAGAAGATATAGCTCAAAACAAATTACCATATCATAAGGCAAAGAAAAAAGCTAAATATATGGATGAAAATGGCGAAATTATAAAACCAGAAAATCCAAATGCATATAAATATGAAAAATTTATATTTGATGCATTTGAAAGCCTAGATAATATGTCAATTTTAAGAGTAAAAAGAGAAGATGAATTTGCTCCTTTAAAAAATTCAGATGGAGAAGACAGTCCAGACACTGCAAGAGACCTATATATAGACTTTCTAAAAAGAAAAGAAAAAGGACTTATAAAATAAAAATAATATAAACAAAGGGGGCAGGTAGCAAAACCTGCCTTTAACCTTATAGAAAAGAGGTAAAAAGATGGAATATTTTAATGAATATAATAAATGGATGAATAGCAATTTCATTGATGAGGCAACAAAAAAAGAATTAAAAGAAATAGAAAATAACGAAAAGGAAATACAAGACAGATTTTATAAAAATCTTGAATTTGGAACAGCAGGTCTAAGAGGTATAATGGGAGCAGGAACAAATCGTATGAACAAATATACTGTTTCTAAGGCAACGCAAGGATTAGCTAACTTCATCTTAAAAGAAAATTGTAAAAATAAAAAAGTAGTTATTGCGTATGATTCCAGAAAAATGTCAAAAGAATTCAGTGAAATTACAGCAAACTGTTTTAATGCAAATGGAATTAAAACCTATGTTTTTGAATCATTAAGACCAGTTCCAGAGCTATCTTATGCTGTGAGAAAATTAGGCTGCATTGCAGGTATAATGATTACAGCAAGTCATAATCCATCAAAGTATAATGGTTATAAGGTATATTGGGAAGATGGAGCACAAATTGTATCTCCAAAAGACAAACAAATAATAGAAGAAGTTAATAAAGTAGAAAATTATGAAGACGCAAAAACGATGAATAAAGAAGAGGCAATTCGCTTAGAACTATACAACATTATAGGAGAAGAAATAGACAATAGCTATATAGATGAACTTAAAAAACTAAGTTTAAATCCAGAAAAAATAAAAGAGCAAGAAGATTTAAAAATAGTATATACACCTTTGCACGGAACAGGAAACATACCAGTGAAAAGAATATTAAAAGAAATAGGATTTAAAAACGTATTTGTAGTACCAGAACAAGAAGAGCCAGATGGCACTTTTCCAACGGTGGAATATCCAAATCCAGAAGATAAAAAAGCTTTTACTTTAGCCCTTAATCTTGCAAAAAAAGTTGATGCAGATGTTGTTTTAGCTACAGACCCAGATGCAGATAGACTAGGTGTGTATGCAAAAGATTCCAAAACATTAGAATATATGGAATTTACCGGTAATATGAGTGGAATGTTAATAGCCGAATACATATTATCACAAAAAAAGGAAAAGGGAATTTTACCATCTAATGGTGCATTAATAATGTCAATTGTTTCTAGCAACCTAGCAAAAGCAATAGCACAAGAATACAAAATAAAATTATTTGAAGTTTTAACAGGATTCAAATATATTGGCGAAAAAATAAAACAATTTGAAGAATCTAAAGATTATGTTTATGAATTTGGATTTGAAGAAAGTTATGGATGCTTAGCTGGAACGTATGCTAGAGACAAGGATGGAATTGCTGCTGTTATGCTACTTTGTGAAGCGGCTGCTTATTACAAATCAAATGGAATGACTTTATGGGACGAAATGCAAAGTATATATCAAAAATATGGATACTATAAAGAAAGTATAAAATCTATTACATTAGAAGGCGTAGACGGAGCTCATAAAATAAAAAATATATTAGCAAATCTAAGAAATGCTCCATTTACTGACATTGCAAATAAAAAATTGCTAGAATTTATTGACTATGATAGTGGAATAATAACTAACATAGACACAAAAAAAACAACAAAAACGACTTTACCAAAATCAAATGTGTTATATTATGTATTAGAAAACGATGCGTGGTGCTGTATTAGACCATCAGGAACAGAACCAAAAATAAAATGCTATTTGGGAGTAAAAGAAAAAACGGAAGAAGAAGCTCTAAAAGAATTAGAAAAATTAGAAAAAGAATTATTAGCCAAAATACAGTAAATAAAAAATCTCTTAAATTTATTTTAAGAGATTTTTGCCTATTGATTTTTTTAAAAAAATGTATTAAGATTAATAAAGCTAAAATGTGCTTATAGCTCAGCAGGATAGAGCAGTCGCCTCCTAAGCGACCGATGGTGGTTCGAGTCCGCCTAGGCACACCACATACGCGGCTCGCCGAGTCCGCCTAGGCACACCAATTATATATAATAATAAAAACCTTATAATAAAAGGAAATAAGCTTTTATTATAAGGTTTTTATTATGAAAAAAGCACAGAAATAAATTTATAATAATTTCATTAAAAAAATAAATTATATAAAATCACGAAAAATGTATTATAAATATCTAAAAATACATACTATTAATACGGAAAACAAGAAAAAATTTCTGAATTCAAAAAATTAAAGCAACAAAACAAATAAAAAAATGGACACATATTAAAATCCAATATATAATGTAAGT
>CANQDX010000028.1 GCA_947594065.1 uncultured Clostridia bacterium | reverse complement strand
TTTTCCTCCATTCTTGCACAAAAATTAGTGCGTAAATTTTCTTTTCCAAAATTTACACACTAAATTATACAATATCAGAGTAAATAATGCCATAAACACATAAACAGTATACTTGTTCTAGTAGCAAAATGGTGAATGTCCAAGTATACGAAAAAATCAGATTCTAAAAAATATAGAACCTGATTTTTATTTGCAATTTTAGAAAAATAGTATATAATAATTCACATAGGGGAGAAGAAAGTTTTTAAAAAACTTCTTTTCCTCTATTTCTTATTTTAGATATATCAAAATAAAATTTTAATCTAAAAAACAAATTATCAAAAAAATTTTTAAGTCCGATAATTTGAAATTCCAAACAAAATTAAATTTTTAAAAATGGCATTTTAGTATGTTTATTCATTGTGCTGATACCTATTTAAATATAGGTAAAGTAATGGTAGAAAAGGTAATTTGTTTAATCTAAAATTCGTAGATGCGTCTGCAAATTTTAGAAAATTATTGAAATATAAATGTGTTTTAAATTGAATAATTGTAGAAAAGAGGTAGCTTATGGAAGAAAAACAAATCTTGAATGAAGATTTTAAAGAGATATTTAAAAATATAAAAAATGAAATATTAAATGCACAATATGATATATTCAAAGGTGCTAATGCTAGAATTTTGAATATGTATTATACTATAGGAAAGACGATAGAGGATAGTGCAAAATGGGGAAATAAATTTGTAAAAAATCTTTCAATTAGACTTAAAATTGATTTTCCAAATATGACAGGATTTTCAATTACAAATTTAAAATATATGAGAAAATATTATTTAGAATGTCAAGGAAATAAAAAATTAAAAGAATTGTCAATAAAAATTCCGTGGTCGCACAATATTTTTATATTAAGTAAAGTTAAAGATGAAAAACAAAGACAATGGTATATGGAACAGACAGAATTAAATGGTTGGTGTTACGATGTTTTAGGTTTCCAAATAAAAAGCGATCTTTATACAAGGCAAGTTCTAGGAGACAACCCCAATAATTTTAAAAGGACATTAAAACCCCCACAAAGTGAATTGGCAAGAGATATGATGAAAGATCCATATATCATACAAAATTACATTGTTACATAGTTGTAGAAGCAAAAAATAAAATTGGTCAGATACGTTTGACCAATTTTATTTTGAAGATAAGTAAGGTTCTTTTTTTAACAGCCTGACATCATTTTTGAAATATACTAAAATGAGCTACAGGTCAAAACAATAGTTAAAACTTTTTTTCACATTACTCTTGAAACTATTTAAAAATTATGATAATATATTATACATAGAAATAGTTAATCCGTAAAATAAAGTTAAGTATGGTAAAAGGAAAATATTTTAGAGAGATAAACCAGTTTTGCTGAAAGGTTTATTAATATGTTTTATCAGAAATTTCGCTTTATTGGACTTCTTTTGAACTAATAGTAGATAGAAGCGGTTGCTCCGTTATAGCTTTAATTAAATTAAAAATATCTTTTTAATTTAATTACTGAGGCTAGATAAAAACTAGTAAAATTAGGTGGTACCACGAGTCATTTCGTCCTAAGTAGGATGGAATGACTTTTTTGATTTGAAAGGAATTGATTAAAATGAAAGAAAAACTAGAAAAAATGAAAGAGCAAGTTAAGCAAAAAGTTGAAGAAATTAAAGATTTGCAAGCACTTAACGATTTAAGAGTAAAAATACTTGGAAAAAAAGGTGAACTTACAGAAATTTTAAGAGGTATGAAAGATTTATCTCCTGAAGAAAGACCAGTTGTTGGCAATCTAGTAAATAGGGTAAGAGATGAATTAGAGGTTTTATTAGAACAAGCAGAAAAAGAGCTACAACAAAAAGAGTTAGAAAGAAAATTAAACGAAGAAAAAATAGATATAACGCTTCCAAGTTCTAAAATAATTAGAGGAAGTAAGCACCCTATTAATAGGACAATTGAGCAAATTCAAGATTTATTTGTTTCTATGGGGTATGATGTAGTAGATGGACCTGAATTGGAAACAGATGAGTTTTGCTTTGAAAGATTAAATCTTCCAAAGGGACATCCTGCAAGAGATATGCAAGATAGCTTCTATATCACACCAGAATATTTGCTAAGAACACAAACATCATCAGTTCAAGCACGAACAATGCTTGCTAATACTGAAAAAACTCCAATAAGAATGATTTGTACAGGAAAAACATATCGTAGAGAAGATGATGCAACTCATTCACATCAATTCAATCAAGTAGAAGGATTAGTAATAGATAAAAAAGAAAGAAATGTATCTTTAGCAGATTTAAAAGGAACACTAGAAGTTTTTGTAAAAGAAATGCTAGGAGATAATTTAAGTTTACGTTTTAGACCAAGTTATTTCCCTTTTACAGAGCCATCTTACGAAGTAGATGTTACCTGTTTTAAATGTGGTGGCAAAGGATGCAGCCTATGTAAACAAACAGGTTGGATAGAAATATTAGGTGCAGGAATGGTACATCCAAATGTATTAGAAATGAACGGATATGATCCTAAGCAATATGGTGGATTTGCATTTGGAACAGGAATTGATAGACTAGCTATGTTTAAATATGGAATTACTGATATGAGGTATTTATATACTAATGATGTAAGATTCTTAAAGCAATTCGACAGAATGGATTAGAATGCGCCTAGCAATATACTAATTTTTGTTAAAATAAATTATAATAAATATAGGTAAAGGGAGATAGTTATGAAATTAAGTAAAAATTTTGTAAAAGATTATATTGATATTGATGTAGATATAAAAACTCTTGCAGAAGATATGACAAGAGTAGGAAATGAATATGATTCTGCTAGCAAGTTAATAAATGCTACAAAATTAGTAGTTGGAGAGGTGCTAGAATGCGAGAATCATTCAGATTCAGACCATTTACATATTTGCAAAGTAAATGTGGGAAATGAGGTTTTAAATATTGTTTGTGGTGCACCTAATGTACGTAAAGGTTTGAAAGTTATTGTAGCATTAGATGGAGCAGAACTTCCAGAAGGTGTAAAAATAAAGAAAGGAATGATTCGTGGACAGGAGTCTAATGGTATGCTTTGTTCACTTGCTGAGCTTGGTATAGAATCTAAATTTCTAAAGCCAGAAGATAAGGAAGGAATATGTGAATTACCTCAAGATAGTAAAGTAGGGGAAAATCCAATTGATGTTTTAAAAATGGATGATGAAGTAGCCGATTTTGAATTAACAGCCAATAGAGGAGATTTGTTAAGCGTTCTTGGAATGGCTTATGAATTAGGAGCAATTTACGATAAACCTGTAAAAGAAGTAGATTTATCTCATAAAGAACATAGGGAAGATATAAATAAAAGTTTTAGTTTAAAAATTAATACAGATAATTGTAAACTATTTTTAGCTAAAAAAGTGGAAGGTGTAGAAATAAAAGAAAGTCCAGCTTTTATAAAAAACAGGCTAATTGCATCTGGCGTAAGACCTATTAATAATGTGGTAGATATTAGTAACTACGTTATGCTAGAATTAGGTCAACCATTACATTTTTATGATGCAGATAAGCTAAATGGAATGATAGAAGTAAGAATGGCAAAAGAGGGAGAAAAATTAACAACATTAGATAATATACAAAGAATTTTAAATTCTAACGACATTGTTATTTCAGATGGAAAAGAAGCAATCGGTTTGGCTGGTGTAATGGGTGGACTTGATACAGAAGTTACAGAACAAACCAAAAACGTAATAATAGAAGCTGCAATTTTCGACAGTGTAAAGGTAAGAATGACGTCTAATAAAATTTTAAGAAGTGAAGCAAGTAATCGTTTTGAAAAGGGCTTAGACCCAAATAGAACTTATATGGCAGCAGAACGTGCCGCGAAGTTATTAGAAGAATATGCTTATGGAAAAGTTGTAACTGGAACAGTTATTTATGATAAAACAAATGTGAAGCCAAAAACAATTGAGATAACTTTTCAAAATATTACAGATGTATTAGGAATGAAAATTCCTAATGAAGAAATCTTAAATGTATTTAGAAAGTTAGGGTTTACTTATGAGGTAAAAGAAGAGAAGATATTTGTAACAGTGCCAACTAGAAGGTTAGATATTTCAATTAAAGAAGATTTAATAGAAGAAGTAGGAAGAATTTATGGATTAGAAAATATTCAAGGAAAACTACCAACGGTTCCAATGAAACAAGGAAGCGTAGATAGAACAATGAGAGAAATTAGAAATAAAATGATTTCACTTGGATTAAACGAAACACTATCTTATGTATTAGTAAGAGAAGAAGAGGCAGCGGCATTTACAACAGATACTTTTGAAAAAGTAAAATTACTAGATCCAATAACAGAAGAAAGAAGTACTTTAAGATATAGTGTTATTACATCATTATTAAAGATATATGAATATAATAAAGCGCGCAATGAAAAAGATGTGGCAATTTTTGAAATTGGTAAAGGATTCTACAAAAAGGAAGATTATGGGGAAGATACCAAACTTGCAGCCTTAATGAGTGGAAAATATTATTTAGGAATGAACCAACCTAAAGAATTAGATTTTTATGTTATAAAAGGTATTGCGGAGGAAGTATTAGATTACTTAGGCTATAATGGTAGATATAGCTTTGTTCAGCCAAAAGAAACTCCAATTCAAATGCATCCAGGACAAACAGCTGAAATTTCTGTTAATAATGATATTGTTGGAATTGTAGGAAAAGTTCATCCAGCTATTGAAAAAGAAGCTGTATATGTTTTGGAAATTAACCTAGATAAACTTCTTCAAAAGAAAACGGGAAAAATGAAGTTTAAAGAAATATCAAAATATCCTACTATTCAAAAAGATTTAGCTATTTTAGTAGATAAAACAACAGTATCAGAAGAAATTGCAAAATTAATTAAGAAGACAGCAGGTTCTTTATTAACAAATATAGAGATATTTGATGTTTATGAAGGAAAAAATATTCCAAAAGAAAAAAGAAGTATTGCTTATTCATTATCATTTGGAAAACAAGATAGAACTCTTACAGATGAAGAGGTAAACGAGGTAATGAACAAAGTAATAGAAGCTTTGACAAATAAAATGGGAGCAGAATTAAGAGCATAAAATAATTAAGAGGGTATTAAATACCCTCTTAATTATTTATTTTATAATTGTTCTTTTCTCATCTGCGCCAACACCAATATATTTTACTGGTATTCCAGTGTAATTTTCAATAAATTCTATGTAATCCTTTGCTTTCTGAGGTAACTCTTCATAAGTGGTGCTATTTTCAGTGTTCCAATTTCCCTCAAAAGTTTTATAAATTGGAGTGCAATTTTGTCTATCAATTGGAATATAATTAATTTCTTTTCCTTGATAATTGTAGCCAACACATACTTTTATTTCTGGTAGTTTTCCAATAGTATCAATATGATTAACGCAAAGAGAAGTTAATCCATTAATATATTTAGCATTCTTAATCATAACTAAATCAAGCCATCCACAACGTCTTGGTCTGCCTGTTGTTGTTCCGTATTCGTGACCTAATTCTCTAATTAAATCACCAGTTTCATCAAATAGTTCACTTGTAAATGGACCTTCACCAACTCTAGATGTATAAGCTTTCATTACGCCAATAACCTCATCAACCAAAGTAGGTCCAATTCCAGCACCAGAACAAGTTCCGCTTGCGTTTGGATTAGAAGAAGTAACAAATGGGTAGTCACCGTGGTCGATATCTAGGTACAAAGCTTGAGCACCTTCTAATATAATATTTTCATTATTTTCATAAGCATTAATAATTGCAGCTTCAGAATTTCCTATAAATTGTTTTAATTTCTCACCATATTCAATACATAGCTTATATTCTTCATCCTCTGAAATAATAGGATAATTAAATTGTGTAAATAATGCATTTGCTTTTTTTAATGATTGTGTAATTTTGTCCTTTAAATTATTAACATCTAATAAATCAATCATTCTTAAATTTGTTCTGTCACATTTTTCAGAATAACAAGGTCCAATACCACGACCTGTTGTTCCAACTTTATTGTATTTTAAGGTCTCACTAAGGGTGTCTAATGCAATATGATGAGGAAGTATAATATGTGCTCTATCACTTATTAATAATCTTGTTTCATCAATATTAATTCCATTTTCTTTCATTTGTGCTATCTCAGAAATTAGTACTTTTGGGTCTATAACAACACCGGGTCCGATAATAGAAAGAACGCCATCTCTAATAATAGAACTTGGTAATAAATGCATTGCAAATTTTTTCCCATTTGCAACAACAGTATGTCCAGCGTTGTTTCCACCAGTAGAACGAACAACAATTGATGCATTCTTAGATTCAAAGTGAGAAGCTCGTCCCTTACCTTCATCTCCCCATTGTATTCCAACAATAACTTTAACCATTTTTCTACCTCCATTTGTTAATAAATTTACAAAATAATTATAAATAAAAATTAAAAATATTTCAATAGATTAATTTATAATAATCTATTGAAAATACATTTTATTTGCAATATAATATTATTGTAAAAAAGGAGGTAAATAAAATGGAACAGTTTTTGAAAAAAATTGGATGGACATCTATTGTTACTTCTTTAGTATTTACAGTTTTAGGATTTATCATTGTATATAATCCTAACGAAACTTTTCAATTTATTTCATATTTATTAGGTGGAACACTAATTATTTTTGGCATTATAAAAATAATAGAATATATAAAAACAAAGGATTCTTATGACCTATATAATGATGAACTTGTTTATGGTATAATGGCTATTTTATTGGGAATTGTTGTTATAGTATGTAATGGAATGATTGAAACAGTCCTTAGAGTATTAATTGGTTTATGGATTATATATAGTGGAGCAATGAGATTTGCATTGGCTTTAAAAATACAAAAACTTAATGTAGACAATAAAATATGGCTATCTGTTCTTCTTATATCTTTAGTAATTCTATTTTGTGGAATTTACATTGTTGCAAATCCAGGAGCGGTTATGGTTACAATAGGTGTAGTAATGATTGTTTATGGAATTATGGATATTGCAGAAGAAATTATTTTTATGAGAAATGTAAAGAATATGCTATAATATCAAGAAAAGTGGCTATGCCACCTTTTCTTCTCGCCGATTTGAGTTTCCGACTGAAAGGAGGAAATCTCAAAGGCAATAGCGATTGTAGCATTTTTATTTAATAGAAATTTCGGAGAAATTTCCTATTAATTAAAAAAACTGACCTATGGTCAGTTTTTTTAATTTAGCTAAATAAAGATTTTACAATTATAAAAATTTCTTTAAATCATCAATATTCTTTTCTTGCAATCTAACGAAATCAGCTAATAAATTTTGAATTTGAGAATCTGTAAAATTAGAATCGTGTAACAATTTTGTACCTTTAATAATACCCATATCATTTCCTTGAATTAATAATTCAGAAAGTTGAGAATTGCTTTTATCATTGATTGTATTCATTTGAATTCCTGTCCATCCCATCATTTTTTGCATCATAGGAACATCTTCAATTTTTTCATTATTTTGTACTAATAACTCTTGTGTTCTATCAAAAATATTTTGATATTCATTATGTTGGGTATTTAAAAGTTCTTTAAGATTTTCATCTTGTACTTTTTTATTAACCATTGTTATTGAATCCATCCCCATTTTAGCATCTTTACTAATTTCCTTTAAAATTTCAATTTCTTGCATAAGAACCTCCTATTTTTAATTAGTATTTGAAGTAATAAGAAAATTATGTAAGAAAAACAAAAATTTTTTTGTCGAAAAATGTCCTACGATTTTTGTTGCTATTTTCAAAAATAAAGCGTAGAATAAACTTAATATTTTTTTCAAAGAAATTTATTTCTTAAAAATTTCCCAATAAAATTAATTAAAATTTCAAACCAGAAATTATATGTAAATCACAAATAGAAAGGTGGTTTTAAAAATGCTATCTAAAATAAATAGTATGGCTTTGGAAGGTCTAGAAGGTTACCTAGTTGAAGTACAGGTGGATGTTTCTAATGGAATGCCTGGCTGGGAAATGGTTCGGTCTTCCAGATATTAGTGTAAAAGAAGCAAAAGAGAGAGTAAGAACTGCTATAAAAAATAGCGGTTATGAAATGTTAAGTAAAAAAATAGTAATAAACTTAGCGCCAGCTAATACAAAAAAAGAAGGTTCTATTTTTGACCTTCCAATTGCAATCGGCATTTTGGTAGATTTAGGTGAAATAAACAATGATACATTACAAGATATTGCATTTATTGGTGAGTTATCTCTAGATGGAAAAATAAACAGAACGAATGGTATTTTACCTATGTGTATTGAAGCTCAAAAATTGGGTATCAAAAAAATAATTGTACCAAAAGAAAATGCAAAAGAAGCAGCTATTGTAAAAGGAATTGAAGTGCTAGGAATTAGTACATTAGAAGAAATTGCAAATTACTTAAATGGAAAAATAGAAATAGAAAAAAGTGTTGTAAATTTAGATAAAATATTTGACGTACAAGCCCAACATTTATTAGATTTTTCAGATGTAAAGGGACAAGAAAACATTAAAAGAGCATTAGAAATTGCTGCAGCAGGCGGACATAATTGCCTATTAATTGGAAGCCCACGGCTCACGGTAAAACTATGATGGCAAGAAGAATACCATCTATTTTACCAGATTTGAATTTTGAAGAAGCATTAGAAATTACCAAAATCCATAGCATAGCAGGGGAGCTTCCTAAAAATGTACCAATTATTACACAAAGACCTTTTAGAGCTCCACATCATACAGTTTCTAGCACATCTTTAGTAGGAGGCGGAAGAATTCCCAAACCAGGTGAAATTAGTTTAGCACATTTTGGTGTTCTATTTTTAGATGAATTACCTGAATTTAATAAAAATACATTAGAGGTAATGCGTGGACCATTAGAGGATGGAACTGTTACAATTAGTAGAATAAATGCAACTCTTACGTATCCGTGCGACTTTATGTTTGTAGCCTCTATGAACCCTTGTCCTTGTGGTTATTATGGATCAAAAGAAAAAGAATGTAATTGCACTCCACAAATGATATCAAAATATATGGGAAAAATTAGTGGACCATTACTAGATAGAATAGATATTCAAATAGAGGTAACGCCTGTAAAGTACCAAAAATTAGATAGTAATGAGAAAGTAGAAACCTCAAAAGAAATAAAAATAAGAGTGAATAATGCAAGGAAAATTCAAAGAGATAGGTATAAAGATGAAAGAATTTTTTCAAACTCTCAATTAACGCCTAAATTAATAGAAAAATATTGTAAATTAAATGAAAATGGAAGAAAAATATTGCAGAATGCTTTTGAAAAATTAGGATTAAGTGCAAGAGCTTATGGGAGAATTTTAAAAGTTGCAAGAACTATTGCAGATTTAGACAATAAAGAAAATATAGAAGAAAAACATATTGCTGAGGCAATTCAATATAGGAGCTTAGACAAAAAATATTGGAAAAATTGATACAAATTACAATTAATTTGAAAAGCAAGGAGAAAAGAATGAAGGAAATAAAAATAATTAAAAAAGAAGACAAAATATACCCACAAAAATTATTAGAAATAAATAATCCACCAAAACAATTATATGTTCTAGGAGATGAAACGCTATTAAATAAAACTTCTCTAGCAATTATTGGTTCAAGAGACTGCACATTGTATGGTTATCAACAAGCAAAAAGATTCTCAAAAGAAATAGCCCAAAACAATATTTGCATAGTAAGTGGAATGGCAATTGGAATAGATGCGGCAGCACATATAGGAGCAAAAGCGGAGATAGGAAAAACAATTGCTGTATTAGGTGGTGGATTTAATAATATTTTTCCAAAAGAAAATGAAGACCTATTTTTTGAAATTTTGGAATGTGGAGGATGCATAATAACTGAATATGAACCAAATGTAGAAGCAAATGGTAAATTTTTTCCAAAAAGAAATAGAATTATAAGTGGTTTATCAGAAGGTGTTCTTGTTGTAGAAGCAAGATACAGAAGCGGTACCAGTATAACTGCTAAATATGCAAAAGAACAGAAAAAAAGCATATATTGCATTCCAAGCAATGTAGATAGCACAACAGGGTATGGAACCGGAATTCTAGTGCAAGAAGGTGCAAAACTTGTTTTAAGTCCGAATGATATTTTGCAAGATTTTAATATTAATTCTAAAGAAAAATTAGAAATACCAAAAGAAAAGGAATATGTGAATGTAGATAAAGAATACAAACCTATTTATGATGTTTTAACCAAAATTCCAATTAGTATTAATGAAATTTGTAAAAGAAGTAAAAAGAATATTGGTGAAGTAAATGTTGCGCTTACAATGCTAGAATTGCAAGGAGTAATAAAACAAATAGGAATAAATGAGTTTGTAAAAATATAGGAGAAAAAATGTATCAAAAACACGAAACAGGAAAAGAAGGAGAAAATATTGCTACTAGTTTTTTGCAAAATAAAGGCTATAAAATTTTACAAAGAAATTTTAAATGCTATTATGGAGAAATAGACATTATAGCCAAAGATAAAGAAGAATATGTTTTTATTGAAGTAAAAACAAGGTCAAGCTCTATATATGGCAAACCAAAAGAAGCAGTTGATAAAACAAAGAAAAGACATATTTATAAATCTGCAGAATACTATAGTTATTTCAATCATATAGAGAACAAACCAATTAGAATAGATGTAATTGAAATTTATAAAAAGAAAGAAAAATATATCATTAATCATATTAAACAAGCTATTACAGAAATGTAATAAGTTATACTCATAAAGAAAATTTAACAATTATCTACAAAGGTATAGTTTTAAAACTATGCCTTTTTTCAGTTAATATAAGTATTTGTACAACAGGTGATAAAAACACCACTTTAAAATTTTAATACAAATGTTGAATAATGTCGAAAAATGTTTTAAAATGTTGAAATACGAATTAAGCTCAAAAAGCATTCTAAAAAGAGCAAAATAAAAGGAGGTAGCAAAATGATTTTGAAAAAAGTCTCGCAGATAGGCAAATTGTAATTGAAAAATAGAAATGCGAGGGAGAGAATGTTAAAAGAAATAAAAATAACCAATTATAAATGTTTTAAAAATATTACCATTAATAAAATAAAAAATAATAGAATGGGGTATTAATTCTTGATAATCTATGGTATAATCTAAAAAATATTTTTTAAAAGGAATGATTTATATGGGAGAATTATGGGATATATACGACGAAAATAGAAACAAGACTGGAAGACTAGCAGAAAGAGGAAAAGATATTCTAAAAAAAGGAGAATATCATATTGTGGTGAATGGAATTATTATGAATTCCAAAAAACAAATTTTGCTAAGTCAGAGAGCATCATACAAAGAACACGGCTTAAAATGGGAATGCAATGGTGGTTCTGTTTTAGCAGGAGAAACAAGTTTAGAAGGAATATTAAGAGAGTTAAAAGAGGAGCTAGGAATTGTATTTTCAAAAGAAGATGCTATATATCTAAAGGAAATAAAAAGTGATAAATTTCCAAACTTTAAAGATTTATGGCTTTTCAAAAAAGATATAAATATAGAAGATATTACTTTTAAAGATGGAGAAGCGGTTGCAGCAAAATGGGTAACTATAGAAGAACTATTAGAAATGAAAAAGAAAGAAGAGCTTGCCCCTAATGTAGACTTTGGTGAAGAGGAATATAAACTAGCGTTAGAAAAGGGATGTGATTAAAAATGAGAGTTATTTTAGGTTCTAAGTCACCTAGAAGAAAAGAATTAATGGATTTATTAGGAATAGACTATGAAATTATGGTTAGTAATGTAGATGAAACAGTAGAAGAAGGTTTGTCTATTCAAGAACAATCTAAAAAATTAGCTTATATAAAAGCAAAAGCAGTGTTTGATAAAACAGAAGGAGATAGAATTATAATTGGTTCAGACACATTAGTTGTAAAAGACGGAGAATTATATGGAAAACCAAAGGACAAAGCAGATGCTATGCGTATGCTTAGATGCTTAAAAAACGATAAACATCAGGTGGTTACAAGCATTGCAATACTTGTTCAAAAAGAAGGAAAATATGAGGAATATTCTGATGTAGATGTGGTAAATGTTTATATGTCAGATATGAGCGAAAAAGAAATGGAAGAATGGGTAGATACCGGAAAAGCTTATGATAAAGCAGGAGCTTATGCAATTCAACAAGAATTTGCTAAATATATAGATAAAATAGATGGAAATTATAGTTCAATTGTTGGGCTACCAATTAATAAGGTTTATCAGATTCTAAAAAAATATAAATAATTATATCAAATAAAAAACACCTATTAAAACATATATAGAAATACCTATAATATAATAAAATAGGTGATTTTTATTGAAAACGAAACAATATAATAGAAAAGATGCAGTTCAATACGCTACCAAATGGGCATTTAAAAGGAATCCTAGATATTATAATTTCGATAATGTAGGAGGAGATTGCACTTCTTTTATTTCTCAATGTATTTATGCAGGTTGTAATGTAATGAATTACAAAAAATATATAGGCTGGTATTATAATTCTGTAAATGATAGGACTGCATCGTGGTCAGGCGTTGAATATTTATATCAATTTTTAACAACAAATAAAGGAATAGGGCCAAGAGCTGTAAAAACAGAAATTTCTCAACTACAAATAGGAGATATAATACAACTAAAATTTATGCCAGAAAGATTCTCTCATAGCTTAATCATAGTAGATAAAAAGGGAAATAGTTTAGACGATATTTATATAGCAACACATACTGACGATAGCTTTCATAGGCAATTAACTACATATTCTTATCAAGACATACGCTTTTTACATATCTTAGAAATAGGAATCTAACAGCATTTAAAAAATAGTATATAATATTTCACAAGGGGAGAAGAAGGGTTTAAAAAAACTTCTTTTCCCTATTTTTTATTTAGATATATCAAAATAAAATTTTAATCTAAAAAACAAATTATCAAAAAAATTTTAAATCTGATAATTTGAAAATCCAAAGCATTATCAAAACAAAAGAAAATTCATTTGAATAAATATGGAATAATGAGATAAAACTATTTAAAGGAATATAAGAAAACATAATATACACTAACTTTTAATAAAATTAAAAAAAATGAATTTGAAAATGAACGAAAAGTATTCAAAAATAGTAAAATTTATGCTATACTATAAATAGTATAAAAAAGGAGGACTATTATGCAACAATTAACAAATTTAAAACAAATAGAAACAGCGGTTAATCAATATGGAGAGATTGTATTAAGTAAGAACAACAATAATTTTGTAGTAATGAGTATGGAAGAATATAATAAAAATATATTAAGAGAAGAAATACTAAAAGCATTAAAGAAATCAGAACAAGAGATTGAAAATGGAGAAGGCATTGAGTCAGATGAAGCATTTAAAAAGTTGAGGCAAAAATATAGATATGAAGTATAAGGTTATCATTACTCCAACTGCTTTTAAGGAAATAAATAAAATATATGATTATATTTTAGAAGAACTTTATGCAGAAAAAGCAGCAAAAGACTTAATGCGGTAAAGTTGAAACGTCCATACAATCATTAAAACATTCACCTAAAATATATACAGAAATTGATAAAAGTGATGAATTAAAAAGAATATACAGAAGAATAGTAATAAAAAACTTTGTAATATTATATACGATAGATGAAGATAATTCAGTTGTTTATGTTTCTCATATGTATTATGGAGGTAGAAATTATTTAGATATATCAAAATAAAAATTAAAACTAAATTAAATGGTAAAATTATAATAATAAAAACGGAGGCAATATTGGAAAAAACAATTGAACATTTAATTAGCTATTTTAAAAAAAGATAAATGTAGAAGAAAGTTTTAATATATAAAGTCTTGACATAATAAATATTTTATAGTATTATGAATATAATATTACTAGACTAACTATGTAATATAAAAAACAAGAAAAAACGCTAACTAACGAGCGTTAATTATAAATTGTTAGTATGATAGGAAAAACGCTAACTAACAAGCGTTGTATTATATAAATAGTTAGTATGAAGAATAGGGGACTCTTCACTGGTTTGGGGAAGAGTTCTCTATTTTTTATGGGAGATTTAATGAAAGGAATTAAAAAGATATATGGTTGAAAATGGAGTGTATATTATTAAGGATGAATATTTTAAAAAATTTGAGAAATTAGGTAGTAAATTTAAAGATAACAAGTCTGGTAGAAGACCTACTTTTTGTTGTATTCAAGATAAATACGAAAAAAGACTGTTTTGGGCTATACCGGCTAGTAAAATAACAGAAGATAAGAATATGAAGAGAATTGAAGAATATATTAATGCTAAAACTTCTAATATTAAAAGTTCATTTTATCATATTGGAATGACTAATAGACCTTGCATATTTTGTATTAGTTCCTGTTTTCCTATTATTGACAGATATATAGAAAGAGAATACATAGTAAATGGTAGGCATTTAATCATACAAAATGAACAACAAAATAAAATTTTGAGAACAAAGCTTAAAAGAATCTTAAACGCTGAAAATCTTAATCCGAATAGATTTGAACAAAAAATAACAAATATAAAAATAGAATTAATGAAAGAGTTAAAAACTCTTAAAAATTATTGAACACGAAATAAAAGAACAAATACTTGTAAAAAAGTATTGACAATAACAAAAATTAAATATAAAATAAATAAGAAAACAAATGAGGA
>CANQDX010000027.1 GCA_947594065.1 uncultured Clostridia bacterium | reverse complement strand
CACACAATGCAATTTAATAGATAATAAAGAAGGCATAAAATATGCTTTATTAAAGATATATATAAGAGATGGGTAAAGTTTTTACCTGTCTTTTTTGCGCTTAAAAACAAATGAAAAACGTCGTTAAATTATAATTTATATAAATAACGATTAGTAGAGTAGCGCGAGGTGATTTCCATTAAAATTTTCGAGCAAGTTATGTGTGGGGACCGACAAATTATAGACTGTTAGCAGAAACGAACTCTCGTGAAGTTTCTGCGATACAGACTATTATGCAGTTGGGGCGTGCGATGAAAATTTTAATAAATCACCGGGAGCGAGTATAAAATTAAGGAGGATTTAAAAATGAACAAAAATCTTAAAAACAAAAAAGTAAAAGCAAAACAAAGAATAGCAAAAACTAACAAAGGTATTACATTAGTTGCACTAATCATCACAATTATCGTATTACTAATCTTAGCAGTGGTAGCAATACAAGCAGTAAAAGGAGATGGAATATTAGCCCACGCAAAGAATGCAAGAGATAAATGGGAAGAAGCCCAAAGAAATGAAGAAATAGCATTAGATCAATTAACAGATAGTTTAAAAGGACAAACAACCACAGGGTATAATGAAGAAAAGAAAGTAAATGCACCAGAATTAAAAACAGGAATGGTGCCTGTAAAATATGATACAGACCATTGGGTAGTAACTACCAAAGATGACCCAGAATGGTATAATTATTTGGATACAGACTTAACGATTGATGAAAAAAATGTAGAAGCCAAAAGATGGGCAAATGTAATGCTAAGAGATGGACTAAAAGTAGAAGACATAGAGGATGCCTCTACTGCAAGTATAGATAGTATGAATGGAAAGAAAGTAAACACAGAAGGAAGTATGTTTGTATGGATTCCAAGATTTGCGTATAAAATTACAAAATTAACAGTGGAAGACTATAAAGACGAAGTGGTTTCTGGTTCACATACATCAACAGTAACAGATAGAGCAGGAACAATTGATATCATATTTTTACAAGGAAATACAGATTATTATGGAGCAAAAAAAGCAACAAGAGGAACAGGAAAATCTGAAACAGAATATGTAGTACATCCAAGTTTTACAAACGATGTAAACTTAGGAGGATGGGACAGAGAGCTAACCGGATATTGGGTAGCAAAATTTGAAGCAGGATTTAGCGGAACAGCAGGAGACCCAAACTCAGCCAAAGATTCCAATGTATACTATACAAGAACTTTTGGCAGTAACCAAGTAACAGGAAAAAATGAAGATATTTTAAACAATTATTATGGAGAAAAACAAATAGCAGAGTCAAAATTAGAAGGAGAAAATGCAAAAGGAAAGGCAATAAAATACCCAACCTTTACTGGAAATAGACTATCATTTAATTATATTAGTATTGGAGATTCATATAGTTTATGTTTAAGCTTAAATGCAAGTGGAAATCCATATAAATTAAATAATAATTCAGACCCGCATTTAATGAAAAATAGTGAATGGGGAGCAGTAGCATATTTAAGTCATAGTAAGTATGGAAGAAGTGGAACAGAAATAACGAGAAATGAATATATCACAAAACCTAATGATACTCTCACAGATACTCAAATAAGTTGGGCGACAACGGGTGGAGGGAATTACAAAGAAAATACAACTCAAAGTTCAACCGGAAATATATATGGAATATACGATTTAAGTGGAGGAATTAATGACAGAGTAGCGAGCTATGTTAATAATGGGAGTGAGTATATAGCTAAGTATGGAGCTTCAATGCAAGTAGAAAGTAGCACAAAATATGTTACTTTATATCAACAAGGAGAGAGTGATGAAAGAGTACCAAATTATATAGTAAATAAAGCATTTTATGGAGATGCTATAGAAGAAACGAGTAGGATAGGTGACAGTAAAACAAATGATGGAAATTGTTATTACGACTATTCTACCTGGTTCCATAGTTTCTCTTACTACCCAGACAATAACTATCCGTTCTTCACGCGCGGTTGCATCGGTTCGAATGGGATTCTTGCTGGTTCATTCGCTTTCGACGGTACGGATGGCCTTTTGAAAGATGCTTCCGGGTTCCGTGCTGTAATTGTTTAGTGCCTGTGGGTACGTGAATAAGGGTACGTAAATAATTTTGTGTAAAATACCAACAATTTATATTTGACTTTTCCGTCTATTTGCTGTATAATATAAAAAGTGATTACCAAAATGTGGTAAAGAAGAGATTAAATTAAATAAAACATATTAAAGTATTGAATCGGAATAATAGGTGAAACTTAAATAGTAAAATGATATATATTGTTCGAGGTATAAATATATACCTTTTCTATTTTGTTTAGTAAATAATTTTCCAATACTGAATTAATATGTGCGAAAGGAAAGAAAGATGGAAGAGAAAAAAAATACAAATGATACTTTGCTAGAGAATCAATCTAGTTTAAATCAAAAAAGAAGAGTACCTTATAGAAAAAATTACAACAAAAATAGAATTCAAAATAAAGATAATAGAGCAAGAATTGAAAAAGAAGAAGTAAAGTTCAAAAAAAGTCCGCTTAAAATTATTCCACTAGGTGGGTTACTAGAAATTGGTAAAAATATGACCGTATTTGAATACGAAAATGAAATCATCATCGTAGATTGTGGTTTGGCTTTCCCAGAGGACGATATGCTAGGAGTAGATTTAGTAATACCAGATGTTTCCTACTTGGAAAGAAATAAAGAAAAAATTAAAGGATTGGTTATTACACACGGTCACGAAGACCATATTGGCGCAATACCATATTTTTTAAAACAAATTAATGTACCAATTTATGCAACTAAATTAACAGCTGGATTAATTCAAAATAAACTAGAAGAACATAAACTACTAAGAAGTACAAAGCTAAAAGTAGTAAGACAAGGTGAAAGAATTAATCTTGGAAAAATGAAAGTAGAATTTATTAGAAGTTGCCACAGCATACCAGATTCTGTTGCTCTTGCTATTCATACACCTGTAGGTGTTGTTATTCATACAGGAGATTTTAAAATAGATTATACACCAATCGATAATGAAAAAATGGATTTTGGACGTTTAGCTGAATTAGGAAATAAAGGAGTACTTGCTTTACTTTCAGATAGTACAAACTCAGAAAGAAAAGGCTTTACTATGTCAGAAAGTACAGTAGGAGAGGTTTTTGATAAATTATTCCTAAACTGCACTAAAAGAATAGTTGTTGCAACCTTTGCATCTAATATTCATAGAATTCAACAAATTGTAAATTCTGCAGTAAAGTACGGCAGAAAAGTTTCAGTATGTGGTAGAAGTATGATAAATGTTATTGAAACTGCAATGGAATTAGGCTATATTCGTGTGCCAGAAAATACATTTATTGATATAGATATGATTAAAAACTACACAGATGAGCAATTAGTTATCTTAACAACAGGTAGTCAAGGTGAGGCAATGTCTGCATTAACCAGAATGGCAACAGGAGAACACAAAAAAGTGGAAATTACACCAAATGATTTAGTAATTATATCTGCTACACCAATACCAGGAAATGAAAAATTCGTATCAAAAGTAATAGATGATTTAATGCAAATAGGCGCAGAAGTAGTTTATAGTTCGTTAGCAGACATTCACGTGTCAGGGCACGCGTGCCAAGAAGAGCAAAAATTAATGTTATCTTTAGTAAGACCTAAATATTTCTTACCTGTTCACGGTGAATATAGACAATTAATGGTTCACGCAAAAACTGCAATGAAAGTTGGAATTCCTCCAGAAAATATATTTATTATGAATAATGGTAGAGTAATGGAATTGAATGAAAACAGTGCAAAAATTGTAGGAACTGTACAATCTGGAAGAGTATTAGTAGATGGACTAGGAATAGGAGATGTTGGAAATATCGTTTTAAGAGATAGACAACATTTATCACAAGATGGATTAATTATTATTGTACTTACAATGGATTCTAACACTGGAGAAGTTGTTGCAGGACCAGATATTATTTCAAGGGGATTTGTTTATGTACGTGAATCTGAAAATTTAATGGATGATGTGAAGAAAAATGTACAAAAAGAATTAAGCAAATGCAGAGAAAAAGGAATAAAAGATTGGTCAAGTATTAAATCTAACTTAAAAGATGGGCTAAGAGATTATGTATTTGCTAAAACAAAAAGAAATCCTATGATTTTACCAATTATTATGGAGGTTTAGAATATATACTGAATGTATTGTATTTTATTAAAAAAATGGTATAATCAATAAAATTGATTGATATTATAGAAAGAAGGAAGCAGATATGAATTATCAAGAACTAGCAAATTTAATATTTCCAGACGCAAAAGACATTTCATATTATGAAGCAAAATATCCTGAAAGAAATTTGCCAGAAGGAGCAATTGTTACAAGGTTTGCCCCAAGTCCAACAGGCTTTGTGCATATTGGTAGCTTGTGTCAAGCATTAGTTGCAAGAACTGTTGCGAAAAGAACAGGTGGCGTATTTTTCTTAAGAGTAGAAGATACAGATCAGAAAAGAGAAGTAGAAAATGGAGTAACAGGTATTGTAAAATCTTTGCAAGAATTTGATATGGCACCAGATGAAGGACAGATTGGTGAAAATGAAGAAATAGGAAACTATGGACCATATAAACAATCTTTAAGAAAAGAAATTTATCAGTCTTATGCAAAATATATGCTATCTATTGGAAAGGCATATCCTTGTTTTGCAACTCCAGAAGAATTAGAAGAAATGCGTGCTAAGCAAGAAGCAGCGAAAGTAAGAACTGGTTATTATGGTGTTTGGGCTAAATATAGAAATTTATCTATAGAGGAAGCAGCAGAAAAAATAAAAGCAGGAGTACCATACATTATTCGTTTTAAATCTCCTGGTAGAGAAGATAGAAAAATAAAACATAAAGATATTATTAAAGGCAATGTTGATTTCCCAGAAAATGACCAAGATATAGTTATTATAAAAGCAGATGGACTTCCTACTTACCACTTTGCACACGCGGTAGATGACCATTTAATGCATACTACTCACGTTATTAGGGCAGATGAATGGCTTTCTTCTGTTCCTTTACATTTACAATTATTCCAAGAAATGGGATTTAAGCCACCTAAATATGCACACATTTCTCCTATTATGAAAAATGATAATGGAAATAAGCGTAAACTAAGTAAAAGAAAAGATCCAGAAGCGGCTGTAAATTATTATACAGAATTAGGAATTCCAAATTTAGCAGTAAAAGAATATTTGCTAAATATTGCAAATTCTAATTTCGAAAACTGGAGAAAACAAAATAAAGATGCATCTATAGACGAATTTGATTTTCAATTAAATAAAATGAGTGTTAGTGGTGCTTTATTTGATATGGTAAAATTATTAGATGTTTCTAAAATCGTTATTTCTAAATACACAGCAGAAGAAGTGTATGAAAAAGCTATAGAGTGGGCAAAAGTATATGATAAAGAGCTAGCTAATTTATTGGAAAAAAATAAAGAGTATTCATTAAAAGTATTAGGAATTGAAAGAGGAAACGAAAAGCCAAGAAAAGATATTGCAAAATGGTCAGATTTAAAAGAAAACATAAACTATATGTACGATGAGAAATTTGAAAAGATAAAACATAATTATGAATTACAAAAAATAAATGACAAAGAAAAAATCAAAAAAATATTAAATACGTATGCAGAGAAGTATTTTAATATTCAAGATGATAAACAAGTGTGGTTTGATAAGCTAAAAGATTTAGCAGAAGAATTTGGCTATGCAAGAGAAGTAAAAGAATACAAAGAAAACCCAGATAAGTATGAAGCACACGTTGGAGATGTAAGTACAGTAATTAGAATTGCAGTAACTGGAAGAGCAAATACACCAGACCTATATGCTATTATGCAAGTTCTAGGAAAAGACACTGTTTTAAAAAGATTAAATAGCTTTGCATAAATTGTGAGTTGCAAAATAAAAGGAGATTGTATGGAATATAACATAGGAGATATTGTTAGAACAAAAAAAGTACATCCTTGTGGTAGCAAACTTTGGAAAATAACTAGAGTAGGAGTTGACTTTAAATTGGAATGCCAAGGTTGCGGACACACAATAACAGTAGAAAGACCCAAAGCTTTAAAAATGATAACAAAAATAGAACAAAAAGCATAAGAAAGCAAATAAAAATGCGAGGATATTCCTCGCATTTTTTAAGAAGATTATTTAGCATTTCTGTCAGTTGACCTATGACTATTTGCATAAATTTTACCATAGCTGATAAAACAATGCAGTTTGTCAAGGCGAAAACTGACAAATTCGTGAAGCTTACGAAGATCTTCATACGAATACTTTGAAAAGTCAATCGAATCGAAGAAAGTCTGAAGCTCCTGGATGATTTCATCCATTTCCTTTGGTGCCACGTGTTACCTCTCCTTTTTTACTAGAACAATCTAGTTATTTAAAATATATTATACCATATAATTTATAGAAAAACAAGAATTGATTAAGAACAAATAGCGTGATATAATTTCATTGTAGATTTTTCTACATATCAGATTAATACCAGAGAGGATGAAAATATAAATGGAAAATTATGATATTGTTGTTGTAGGAGCAGGACCTAGTGCTGCATTTCTAGCTTATGAAGTCATTCAGCTAGATAAGACAAAAAAAGTTTTATTAATAGAACAAGGTAAAAAAGTAGAAGAACGTTATTGCCCAATAGAAAAACTAGGTAAATGCACAAAGTGCAAACCAATGTGTAACATAACCTGCGGATTTTCAGGTGCGGGTGCTTTTTCAGATGGAAAATTATCTTTATACAACAAAGAAGATGATGATATCTACATAGGTGGTGTATTGCACGAATACGTTGGTGTTGAAGAAACAAAAAAATTAATTGATTATGCAGACCAAATATATTTAAAATTTGGAGCAGATACCAAGTTAGAGGGAGTTTCATATAAAGAAGAAATTAAGAAAATATATGATAAAGCTAAAAAGGAAGATATTAATTTGGTAAACATTCCAATTAGACATTTAGGAACAGAAAAGAGCCACGAGCTTTACGGAAAAATAGAAAAATATTTAATAGATAATGGTGTAAAAATTCTTTTTGAAACAACAGTATCTGATTTAGTAATAGAAAATAATGAAATAAAAGGTGTAAAAATAAGACCTGCAAAATATGCCGAAGAGGAAGAATATAATAATGATGAAACTATTATAGGAAAAAAAGTAGTTTTAGCAGTTGGAAGAAAAGGAGCTAACTGGCTTGTAAAAATGTGTGATAAGCACAATATAAAAACAACAGCAGGAACAGTAGATATTGGAGTTAGATATGAACTTCCAGATAAAATTATGGAAAATATAAACAAATATATGTATGAAGGAAAATTCATTGCAAGACCATATCCATTTAGAGATAAAGTAAGAACATTCTGTCAAAATCCAAGTGGTTTTGTTTCAACAGAAGTATACGATAACAATATTACACTAGTAAATGGTCATTCTTATAAAGAAAGAAAAAGCAATAATACAAACTTGGCAATATTAGTATCTCATAATTTCGAGTATCCATTTGATAGACCAATTGAATATGGTAGAAATGTAGCTAAAAATCTAAATGCTTTAGGTAATGGAAATATAGTTGTACAAAGACTAGGAGATATTTATCGTGGAAAAAGAACTTGGGATGAAGAGCTAAAACGAAATAGTGTTGTACCTACTTTAAAATCTGCTGTTGCAGGAGATATTACATTTGCATTAGGATATAGAACAATGACAGACATATTAAAATTCATATCTGCACTAGATAAAGTAATAGAAGGTTTTGCTAATCCAGATAATCTTTTATATGGACCAGAAATAAAATTTTATAGCAACAAAATTGCAATTAGTAACGAATTTGAAACAAGTGTTAAAAATTTATATTCAATAGGCGATGGAGGAGGATTAACAAGAGGATTAATGATGGCATCTGCATCTGGCATACAAACAGCAAGAAATCTAATTGAAAGGTAGAAAAGTGAGTAATATGAAATGGACTAAAGAACAAATGCAAGCAATTGAACAAACAGGAAGCAACATACTGGTTGCAGCAGCTGCTGGAAGTGGTAAAACAGCGGTTTTAGTAGAAAGAATTCTTTATAAAATAATTTATCAAAAAATAGACATAGACCAGTTATTAATTGTAACTTTTACAAATGCAGCTGCTTCTGAAATGAAAGAAAGAATACTAGAGGCAATCTATCAAAAAATAGAAGAAGAGCCTGAAAATGCTCATCTTCAAAAACAAATAAATTTAATAGGAAGAGCTAGTATTTGTACAATTGATTCATTTTGTTTAGACGTACTTAAAAACAACTTTTATGAAATAGGAGAAACACCTAACTTTAGAATAGCAGATAACGCAGAGCTAGAACTTTTAAAACAAGAAACAATAGAAGATTTATTTGATAAAAAATATGAAATAGAAGATAAAGAGTTTATTCATTTACTAGAAACTTACACTACATATTCCTCAGATGAGCCTTTAAAGGAATTAATTTTAAATATTTATCAATTTATTCAAAGCCATCCATTTCCAATAGAATGGCTAGAAGAGCAGGTTGAAAAATATAATATAGAAGAAAAAGAAGATATAGATTTTTCCGAAACAGAGTGGGGAAAAATTATTTTAACTTATGTTAAAGAAAATTTAATAGATGCAAAGGCAAAATTAGAACAAGTACGTAGTAGCATTGAAAGGTTTGAAGAACTAAGAAAATATGTAGTAGTATTAAATCAAGATATAGAAAAAATAGAACAAATATTACAAAGCGAAAAATGGGAACAAATATATAGTTTAAATCAAGAAAAACTTTTTGAAAAATGGCCAATTGATAAGAAAATCGATTTAGAAGAAAAAGAAATAGCAAAAGATAAAAGAAATGAAATAAAAAAGCAAGTCCTAAAAATATTAGAAATTATAGATTGTAATTCAAAACAGGCTATTCAAGATATAGGTTATATGTACAGACCTCTAAATGCTTTGAAAAACTTAATCATTGAATATGATGTTGCTTTAAAAAATGCAAAAAAAGAAAAAAATATAGTAGACTTTAGTGATATTGAACATAAGGCATTAAAAATACTACTTCAAAAAAATGAACATAGAGAATATGAACCAACACCAGTTGCAAAAAAATATCAGAAAAAATTTGCAGAAATTGCAATTGATGAATATCAAGACTCTAACCTAGTACAAGAAAAAATATTAACTTCTATTTCAAATGGCAGCAATATTTTTATGGTTGGAGATGTAAAGCAAAGTATTTATAAATTTAGACAAGCAAGACCAGAATTATTTATTAATAAATATGAAAATTACAATACAATAGAAGAAAAAGAAAACGGTCTAGGTAAAAAAATACAGTTATTTAAAAATTTTAGAAGTAGAGAAAATATACTAAATACAACAAACCTAATTTTTGAAGAAATTATGTCTAAAGAATTGGGCGATATCGATTATACCCAAGAAGAATTTTTAAACTTAGGGGCAGATTTTGAAAAATGTGCAGAAAAAAGTATAGGGACCAACACAGAAGTATATGTAATTGAAACAGAGCAACATAATTTTCAAGAAGAAGCGGAAGAAGAGAATAAAGAAACCGAAGAACCAATTGAAAATATTGAATTAGAAGCAAAATTTGTAGCAAATAAAATAAAAGAAATTTTAGATTCAAATCAAGTGGTATTTGATAAAAAAATAGGGTATAGGCCAATTACTTATAAAGATATTGTTATTCTTTTAAGGTCTACTAAGGATAAAGCAAATATATTTGAAAATGAACTAATAAATCTAAATATTCCCGTATATAGTGATACATCTTTAGAATATTTAGGTTCCATTGAAATAGAAACTATAATGAATTTATTAAAAGTAATTGATAATCCAACAATGGATATTCCACTTGTATGTGTTCTTAGAAGTATGATAGGTGGATTTAATGATAATGAATTAATACAAATAAGATTAGTAGACAACAAAAAATCATTTTATGAAGCAATGAAAAAATATAATAAGGAAGATGCATTAAAAGATAAAATAGAAAATTTCTTTGCAAAAATAAAAGGTTGGAAACAAGATGCAGAATACTTAGAATTAGATGAACTAATTTGGAAAATTTATATTGATTCAGGTTACTATAACTATGTAAGCCTAATGCCAGATGGATTATTAAGACAAGCTAACTTAAAACTTTTATTCGAGAAGGCAAAACAATATGAACAAGCAAGCTTCAAGGGCTTATATAATTTTATTCATTTTATAGACAAAGTAAAAACAAGTAGTGGAGATTTATCTTCAGCCAAATTAATTGGAGAAAATGAAAATGTAGTTAGAATTATGAGTATTCACAAAAGTAAAGGTCTAGAATTTCCACTTGTTTTCTTATGTAATGCCAATAAAAAATTTAATATACAAGATTTAAGCAGCCCTATTCTATTACATCAAGATTTAGGACTAGGTGCAAATTATATGAACAGTAGTACAAAAATACAATATTCAACATTGGCAAAAGAGGCAATTAAAATAAAGGCAAAAGAAGAAATTATTTCAGAAGAAATGAGAATATTGTATGTAGCTTTAACAAGAGCAAAAGAAAAGTTAATTATAACAGGAGTTTCTAAAGATTTAGAAAAATCACTAAAAACCAAAAAAGAACTTTTAAATTTATATCAAAATAAAAGTAAAATTAATACAAATATACTAAAAAAATACCAGTCTTATCTAGATTGGATAGAGCTAGTAAATTTAAAACGTAATCCGGAAGATATAATTAGTTTTGAAAAAATACCAAAAAATAAAATAGAATTAGGTACTCAAGAAACAAAGACAAAAGATGAAAACCAACTATCTAAATTAGAAGAAATGGCGAAATTAAATTCTAAGCACACAGAAGAAATAAAAGCAAAACTTAATTGGGAATATCCTTATATTGAGCTTAGCAAAATAGAAGCAAAATCTTCTGTAAGTAAAATAAAACAAGAAGTAAATCAAGATGAAAAACTAGTAATAATGAAATCTCCAGACTTTTTAAAAGAAGAAAACAAAAAACTTTCAGGAGCGCAAAAAGGAACTCTTATTCATTTGTGCATACAAAATTTAAGCTTGCAGGAAGAATACACATACGAAAAGTTGCAAAATCTTATTCAAAGCTTATTATTTAAAAAGAAAATAACAGCTATTGAAGCGGAAAATATTGATATTACAAAACTTTTAAACTTCACAAAATCAAAAATATGGCAAGAAATAAAAACAGCAAAGATGGTAGAAAGGGAAAAACCGTTTTATATTACTATTCCAGCAAGCGAATTATATGGAAATAATTTGCAAGAAGAAATACTAGTACAAGGTATTATTGATTTGTTCTATATTAATAGTCAGGACGAATTAATACTGGTAGACTATAAAACAGACTATATAACATCCAAAGAAGAATTAATTCAAAAATATAAAAAGCAACTAGAATTGTATAAAAGGGCATTAGAAGAAGCTCTAGATAAAAAGGTAAGTAAAATTTACATTTATTCAACTTATTTAGATAAAGAAATAGCTATTGAAAGTCACTAGAGCTATAAAATTGACAAAATACGGAAAAATAGGTATAATATAAGTTAGATGTGAAAAAGTAATTTTAAAAATAATACCAATAGAAAAAGAAAGTTAGGAGAAATAAATGAAAAGATTAAAAACATTTTTAATATATGCACTTATTATTGCAGCATTTTGGGTATTTTCAGACATCTTAATATATGTGGCAGTGAACGGTACTTATGCATATACAGACACTAAAATACAAACAAATTCACCAGAAATTATTATTAAAGACAGTAAAGCAACTTATATTAACGGATATGTAAAAGGTAGTATAAAAAATAATACAGATGGTATAATAAATGAAAAATATGTGAAAATAGATTTATACTCACCAAGAGATGTTAAATTAGGCACCAAATATGTAAAAGTAGAAAACTTGCAACCTAATCAATATCAAGATTTTGAAATGTGGTATAAATACACAGATGTAGAATATGCCGTTATTACAACAACAGACGATATTCAAAATGTTCCAGAAGAAGAATTTATATCTGAAAAAACGGCGTCATATATGATTGTTGGGGCATTAATATTATTATATTTCTTATAATATTAAATAAAATATAAAAAACACTTGAAATTTTAAAATATATGTAATATAATTGTAACGAAACTGTAACAAACGAGCAATATTTCGTTACAATTTTTTTGTTCTATAAGGAAGTAAATAGGGGAGTAGATATTATGTTTGGTTTTGGACAAGATATAGGTATAGATTTAGGAACAGCTACAGTTATTGCGTATGTAAAAGGGAGAGGAATTGTTTTAAGAGAACCTTCTGTGGTTGCTGTAGATAATAACACAAACGAAGTTTTAGCAGTAGGACAAGAAGCAAGAAGAATGCTTGGAAGAACTCCAGGAAACATTGTTGCAACTAGACCTTTAAAAGATGGTGTAATATCTAATTATACTGTAACAGAAAAAATGCTAAAATATTTTATTAATAAAATATGTGGAAAATCCATATTTGCACCAAGAATTATGATTTGTATACCATCACAAGTAACAGAAGTAGAAAGAAAAGCAGTTATTGATGCTGCTTCACAAGCAGGAGCTAGAAAAGTATATTTAATAGAAGAACCAATTGCAGCAGCAATTGGAGCAGGATTAGATATATCAAAACCTTGCGGAAACCTAATAGTAGATATAGGTGGAGGAACAACAGATATAGCTGTTATCTCTTTAGGTGGTTCTGTTGTAAGTTCATCAATAAAAGTAGCCGGAGACAAATTCGACGAAGCTGTTGTAAAATATATAAAGAAAAAACACAATGTAATTATAGGTGAAAGAACAGCCGAAGAACTAAAAGTTAATATTGGTTGTGTATATCCTAAAATACAAGATGTAGAAATGGATATAAGAGGAAGAGACCTAACAACAGGACTTCCAAAAACACTAACCATTTATTCTAGCGAAATGATGGAAGCATTAATAGAGCCTGCTATGATGATAGTTGAAGCAGTTCATAATGTTTTAGAAAAAACACCTCCAGAACTTGCAGCAGATATTAGTGATAGAGGAATTTATATGACAGGAGGAGGAAGCTTGCTAGATGGACTAGACAAGCTATTACAAGAAAAAACAGGAATTAACGTTATGATAGCCAACGACACTGTATCTTGTGTAGCATTAGGAACAGGAAAGGCTTTAGATAATCTAGATGTTTTGGATGGAAAAAGAAGATAAAATTTAAACAATAATTGCCATTTGGCGTTGTTAAACTGCAATGCAAATCTAATCAACGTACTGTAAGTACGCCTCATAGATTTGCATTTTGTTTGCCTAGCCAAATAACAATTCTTGTTTGAATTTAATTTTAAAAGTTTAATGATGGAGGCAAAATATGAAAAAGGTAGCTTTTTGTACTCTTGGTTGCAAAGTAAATCAGTACGAAACAAATGCAATGGAAGAAAAGTTTATTAATGCAGGATATGAAGTAGTAAATTTTGATGAACAAGCCGATATTTACATTGTTAACACTTGCACAGTAACTAATGTGTCAGATAAAAAGTCAAGACAAATGCTTAGAAAAGCAAAACAAAAAAATCCAAATGCAATTGTAGTAGCAGTACGGTTGTTATGCACAAGTGGCAAAAGAAAATTTAGAAGAAATAAAAGAAGTAGATTTAATTTTAGGAAATAATGAGAAAAAAGAAATTGTAAAATATATAGAATCATATCAAGAAAAAAATGTACATCTAGAAGATGTAATGCATCAAAAAGAATTTCTAGATTTTGGTACGACTGTAAATATGGAAAAAACACGTGCTGTAGTAAAAATACAAGATGGATGCGATAAATTCTGCTCATACTGTATTATTCCGTATGCTAGAGGAAGAGTAAGAAGTAGACAAATAGAAAGCATAGTAGAAGAAATAACAGCCTTAGCCAAAAGAAAAGTAAAAGAAATAGTTCTTACTGGAATTCATATTGCTTCTTATGGAAAAGATTTTGAAGAAAAAACTAGCTTAATAGATTTACTAGAAAAAATAAATCAGATAGATGGAATAGAAAGAATTCGTTTGGGATCATTAGAGCCAACAATTATCAACGAGGATTTCTTGCAAAGACTATCTAAACTTAAAAAAATATGCCATCATTTTCATTTATCATTGCAAAGTGGATGTGATGAAACTTTAAAAAGAATGAATAGAACATATACAACAACAGAATTTAGCAAAGTTGTGCAATTACTAAGAAATACATATCCAGATGTAATTCTAACAACAGACATCATTGTAGGTTTTCCAGGAGAAACAGAAGATGAATTTAATAAAACATATATGTTTCTAAAGAATATTAAATTTTATAAAATGCATATATTTCAATATTCTAGACGTAAAGGAACAAAGGCAGACAAAATGGAAAACCAAGTAGAACCACAAATAAAAGAAAAAAGAAGTAAGCAATTAATAGAGCTATCTAACCAAAATCAAAGAGAATATAATAAAAAGTATATTGGAAAAACAGTAGAAGTGCTATTTGAAGAAAAACAAGGAGAATACATAAAAGGTCATACACAAAACTATTTATATGTAGCAGTAAAAAGTGAAGAAATAGAGAAATATCATAATAATTTAAAAAATGTTCAAATTACAGAAGAAAATGAAGAAGGATTAATAGGAAAGATAGTAAAATAAAAACGAAATAATTTCACGCAAAGTATTGACTTTTATAAAAAAGATTTATAAAATGGAAAAGTAAAAAGAAAAACGAAGGAGAAAAGAAGCAATGATAGAAAAGATAGAAAACGCTGTAACCGTTGATACTGTACACACACACACACACCAGACTGTCGTTCAAAGCAATTAAAAGATGAAAATAATACAGAGATAAAAAATAAATAAAA
>CANQDX010000026.1 GCA_947594065.1 uncultured Clostridia bacterium | reverse complement strand
AAGGGGAGGAAAAAAGAAAAGATGAAAAAACAAAACCTAACACAAAGAAAAAACAAAGGACAAAAGGGTATTACGCTAATTGCATTAATCATCACAATTATCGTATTACTAATTTTAGCAGTGGTAGCGATACAAGCGGTAAAAGGAGATGGAATATTAGCCCACGCAAAGAATGCAAGAGATAAATGGGAAGAAGCACAAAAAAATGAAGAAATAGCATTAGATCAATTAACAGATAGTTTAAAAGGACAAACCACCAGAGGGTATAATGAAGAAAAGAAAGTAAATGCACCAGAATTAAAAACAGGAATGGTGCCTGTAAAATATGATACAGACCATTGGGTAGTAACTACCAAAGATGACCCAGAATGGTATAATTATTTGGATACAGACTTAACGATTGATGAAAAAAATGTAGAAGCAAAAAAATGGGCAAATGTAATGCTAAGAGATGGACTAAAAGTAGAAGGCATAGATGATGCTTCTACTGAAAGTATAGAGAGTATGAGTGGAAAGAAAGTAGAAACAGAAGGAAGTATGTTTGTATGGATACCAAGGTTTGCATATAAACTAACGAAATTAACAGAAAGTGATTATACAGAAAAAGTAGTTACTAGTTCATATCAATCAACAGTAACAGATAAAGCAGGAACCATTGATGTTGTATTTTTACAAGGAAATACAGATTATTATGGAGCAGAAAAAGCCAAAAGAGGTAACATTGCAGATAAAGACTATGTAGTACACCCAAGCTTTACAAATGATGTAAACTTAGGAGGCTGGGATAGAGAATTAACTGGTTATTGGGTAGCAAAATTTGAAGCTGCATATGATGGAACAGCAAATGATCCAGCCTCAGCTCAAGATTCACCTGTAAAATATACACAAATCTGGGGCTGGAATCCAAATTCAAATAACGGACAAGGTAAAAGTGAAAATATTACAACGAATTATTATGGAGTAAATCAAATAGCAAAAGGAAAGACAATAAAATACCCAACCTTTACTGGAAATAAACCATCATTTAATTATATTAGTATTGGAGATTCTTTTAGTTTATGTTTAAACTTAAATGCAAGTGGAAATCCATACAAATTAAATAATAGTTCAGACCCACACTTAATGAAAAATAGTGAATGGGGTGCGGTAGCATATTTAGGACAAAGCCAATATGGAAAAGGTTCAGAGATAACAATTAATAATGATACATCCACAACTGATGCTTCTGAGGGTAGACAAAGAACAGTATGGGCAAGTACCGGTGGAAAAAATTACAAAGGAAATACAACTCAAAGTTCAACTGGAAATATATATGGAATATATGATTTAAGTGGAGGAGTATGGGAAAGAGTAGCTAGCTATGTTAATAATGAAAATGGTAATATAAATTCTTACGGAGCTTCAATGAAAGTAGGAAGCAGTACCAAATATGTTACTTTATATAAAAAAGGAGAAACTGATAACAGAGTACCAAATTACGTAGCAAATAAAGATTTTTATGGAGATGCTGTAGCAGAAACAAGTAAAATAGACGAAAGTAAAACAGCTGCAACGGACACAGATTATTACTACAACTATTATGCGAGCTGGTACCGCGACTACTCTTACTTTCCGCTCGGAGGCGTTCCGTTCTTCGTACGCGGAGGCAGTTATTGGAGTGGGGCCAATGCCGGTTCATTCGCTTTCGACTATACGGGTGGTTCTTTGGACGACAATTACGGGTTCCGTGCGGTGCTCGTTTAGTGTCCACTTTAAAAGGTGACTTTGCTTTTGGTCCCCTTTATTCGGCACGAATGGTAAAATGCGATGGTAACAAATACGGGTACTTTATTATAACATAAGTTAAAACAAATTCTGTAGGGATTAAACTGTACTACTCTTACTTTCCGATCGGAGACAATCCGTTCTTCGTACGCGGAGGCAATTATTGGAATGGAGCCAATGCCGGTTCATTCGCTTTCAACAATACGAATGGCAATTTGAACAACAATAACGGGTTCCGTGCGGTGCTCGTTTAGTACCCACTTCGATACACAAAGAATGTTTAGCATTCTATCTTAGAGGGGCGATTGTTTACGGACATCGCCGAATAGATTTGTATCAAAGAAGTTTAATTCCTTTGGTATTAGTAAATAATGCCATAAACACATAAACAGTATACTTGTTCTAGTAGCAAAATGGTGAATGTCCAAGTATATGAAAAAATCAGATTCTAAAAAATAGAATCTGATTTTTTTATAAAATGTTTGAAAGGAAAAGTGTTAAACTTTCTTTACTGCCAAATTAAAAAATCACATTTTCTCAAAATCTTTTTTTGCAAATGGTAGGAATTACAATGTGAAGAATGTCCTATCCAAGCATTTAAACTTTGAAGTGCAGAGTGAAAATCTAATTTGTTAGAATGATACAATTTATTCCAACATTTTACTTTCTTTTTTATTTTTATTTTGCTAGATGTTCTTAAAAGTCTATGCGTACAAAAGGTTCTATAACCGCAAAAGTTAACGCCCATTTTAGAAGGATAGTATCTGGATTTACTATTTAACTCTATATGTAAGTAATTGCCAAGAAAATTAACCAGTTTATTTTTAATCTCTTTACATTCATCTTTATTATCTAGTAATAAAATAAAATCATCCATATAACGAACATAGTATTTTATTTTTAATTCTCTTTTCACATAATTATCTAGCTCATTTAAATATATATTTGCAAAAAATTGACTGGTATAATTACCGAATAGGAATGCCTATTTCTTCGGAAGTACTTTTTTTATCAAGAATAAGAAGCTTGGTAAAATTTAGTAAGGCTTTATCGTCAATATATTTTTCCATAATATGCAATAAAATAGTGGGGTCAATAGAATAGAAAAATTTTTTTATATCACACTTTAAAATCCAAAAATTTGGGTTATTTCTTTTATAAATGCGCATCATTTTTTGCAGTTCATCTACCGCTTTATGGGTGCCTCTACCTGGAATACAGGCATAAGTGTTGACTATTAATTTAGGTAGAATATGTGGCTTTATAAATTCTTCTATGTACCATTGGTGCACAATTCTATCTTGATAAGGTAAAGCTTTTATTATTCTTTCTTTGGGTTCATATACTTTAAAAGAATAATAGTTACCAAGACGATATTTTCCATTTTTAATACTGTTTATTAAATTAATAATATTATTTTCTAAATTCAGTTCAAAAGCAATTACTTCATCTTTGTAACATTTATGCTTTTTTGCTCTGTAATGAGCTTGTATGAATTTTTCGAATGTTAAATTTTTGTAAAAACAATTTTTTATTTTTTTAGGCACGCGTTAATCCACCCACCTAACATATTACATATATCGGTTATTAAACTACTCCAATGGTTATAGTTTTGCACGGTGATATATTTGTATTTATAAGATAATCGAATATGTACTTTTAATAAATTCAAATTGATGTCTAATTCGTTTAAAAAATTTAATTTATCTTGCTTTTTGTATGTTTTAATTGCATAAACAAGTAATCGTAGTCCAGCATAAAGTGTGTGTTTAATTTCTTCTACTAAAGCAAATGTTTCAGATTTAGGATATTTTCTTACTAAATCATTTGTATAATAAATTAATTCCATATATTTTTGATAAATTTTTAAGTTAGAATTTTGTTGGTTCATTTTTTCCTCCATTTCACTTAATCGTTTGTACTGCATAAAACAAAATTGTTTAAGAATTTGTAATTTGTGCTACTTGTTGTTTGAGTGTTTCTAGCATTTGATATGCTTCGGAAACAGATAATTCATTAATATTCATATTTTGTATATCATTTAATATTTTTTGAACAGATTTATCTTGCTCATATTCTTTTGGACTATAAGAAATATTTTTTTCTGGGTCAATTATTTTTACATTTAGGTTAATAGCTTTGAATATTTTTAAATATTTTTCCAAACTATTAGAAGGAAAGCCACATTTTACTACATCATTATTTAAAGGAGTTAGTTTTAAGTTCAATAATTCGGAAAGATACATAGCATCTTGATCAATTGCAAGATAAAAAATACCGCTTTTAAATAAGAAAATGGTGTTAGGATTTTGTTTTTTTAAATAATCATACATTAAAAAAAGTTTACTCATAGAAAACCTCCATACATAAAAAAAATCAATTTAATATAGGATAAATATACTATATAAAATAGAAGAAAAATGTCGAAATAAAGGAGTTTAAAAAATAAATGCTATACGGCAAAAATAAGATAAAAAATATAAATAAAACATTGTTTTAAAAACAAAAAGATGCTATAATAAGGATGTAAAATATGAACAATGAAAATACGAGATGACATATATCATATATGAATGGAGAAAGAAATAGAAAAAATAGAATATAATCGAAATAAAGGAAGTGCAATATGAATAATCAATCAATAGGTGTATTTGATTCAGGAATAGGCGGATTAACAGTATTAAAAAAAATAATAGATTTATTACCAAACGAGAAATATGTATATAATGCAGATATAAAAAATGTACCTTATGGAACAAAACCAAAGGAAGAAGTAAAAAAGTATATTAAAGAAGCAGTGAATTTTTTGATATCACAGAATGTAAAAGCCGTTGTGGTTGCTTGTAATACAGCTACAAGTATTGCAATAAACGATTTAAGAAATAGTTATTCTATTCCCATTATTGGAATAGAACCAGCGGTTAAGCCAGCTGTTGAAAACAAGGGCAGCAAAAAGGTGCTTATTATGGCAACACCTACTACTATTAAAGAAGAAAAAATGAAAGATTTGCTTATCAAACTAAATGCGCAAAATAGTGTAGATTTAATTGCTATGCCTAGGCTAGTTGAGTATGCAGAGAAAAAAGATTTTCAATCTGATGAAGTAAAAGAATATATTACAAAACAATTAGAAACATATAATTTAGGCGATTATTCTGAATTAGTGTTAGGATGTACGCATTTTCCATTTTTCAAACCAATATTATCATCTATCTTCCCAAAAGATACAAAGATGATTGATGGTAGTTTAGGAGTTGCTAAAAGATTAAAAAATGTACTATCAGAACAGAATCTATTAGGGAATAACCAATTAGAGATAGAATATTATTATTCTGGAAAAAAAGTAGAAAACGAAGATGAATTAAATAATTTATTAAAAATAATATAATATAAAGTGCTAGAATGGCAACATCCCTAGCACTTTTTTCTTCCTTAATTTGACAAAATTGTAAAAGTATGCTATAATAAAATAGTTGGCTCTAAAAAAGGAGGAATTATTATAGAGTATGAATCGAAAAATGTGTTACTTAAAAAGGGGTTAATATTTATCCCAATAACAATATTAGGAATAACTTTTTGGAGTAATACATTATATGCAAACAATAGCATAGCAGATACGAAAGATAGAATTAAGGAAATTAAAATTGTAGAAGAAGTAAATATTGATAAATTAGTTAGAAATAAAAAAGAAAAATTCAGTATAAATAATTACACAAGAGAAACAAAAACAACATCAAGAGGCAATGTAAATAGGGAAACAACAGAAGTTAATAAAACAGAAGTAAAATTAAATACAGAAAAGAAATATACAGAAATTAAAGACGTAAAAATAAATAAGAATATGGATTTAACAAAAAGAACAGGATTATCTAAAGAAGACTTTAAAAAAGTAATTAAAAACTTAAAGCCAGATACATCTAAATTCTTTTATAATAATGCAGATACAATTTATGATTTGTGTGCTAAATATCAAATAAATGAAATATTCTTCTGTGGATTAATTTCCGCAGAATCTGGATGGAATATTGCTTCAAATCATAGAAGCACACATAATTATATCAGTTTAATGTCAAATGGAAAGTTAATTCATTATTCTTCTACAAAACAAGGCTTAGAAGTAGCAGCAAAAAAATTACACCAAAATTATTTAACACCAGGTGGAAAATTTTATGGTGGAAAAACATTATCAGGAGTCAAGAAAAAATTCTGTCCTGCGTCAAGTAGCTGGACTAACCTAGTATATGGACGTATGCAACAGATTATAACAGCTGCAAAAAAAGCAAAATAATGAAAAAATGGGTTTGATACTTGTATTCAAGCCCTTTTTCACGTCACATTATATTTTGTATGATATTTTATTGCAACCTATTGAAAAAAAAGAAACGTTGTGATATAAAATATTAGGGAAACTATAACTTGTAAAAAGAGAGTTATTTTATAATGAAGAATATAAAAGATTATAATTTAGAAGAACTAAAAGAAGAATTTATCAAATTATCAGAAAAACCATATAGAGCAGAGCAGGTTTTTAAGTGGCTATATGTAGATAAAGTTTCTTCATTTGATGAGATGACTAATCTCTCAAAAGAATTAAGAGAAAAACTAAAAAAAGAATTTAAATTGAATAATTTTAAAATTCTAAAAAAGCAAGAATCCGTAGATGGTACTAAGAAATATTTATTTGATTTGTTAGACGGAAATGCCATAGAAACAGTTTTAATGGAATATCACCACGGGAAATCAATTTGTGTATCTACACAGGTAGGATGTAAAATGGGATGTAAATTTTGCGCATCTACTGGAATAAACTTTATAAGAAACTTAAGTAGTGGTGAAATTATAGAACAAATTTTAGCAGTAGAACGCGAAGAAAATGTTACAATATCAAATGTAGTTTTTATGGGAATAGGCGAACCCCTAGATAATTTCGATAACGTAATTAATGCTATTCATATTTTAAATCATCCAAAGGGACTAAAAATTGGCGCAAGACATATTAGTATTTCAACCAGCGGAATTGTTCCTAAAATAATTGAATTGGCAGATATGAACCTACAATGTACATTATCTATTTCATTACATAGCACAAATGATGCTAAAAGAAGTGAAATGATGCCAATTAACAAAAAATACAATATAGAAGAGCTTATGAAAGCTTGCAAGTATTATATAGAAAAAACAAATAAAAGAATATCATTTGAATATGCACTTGCAAAAGAGAATAACGACAACTTAGAAGATGCTAAAGAACTTGTTAAATTATTAAAAAATATGTTATGCCACGTTAATTTAATACCAATTAATAAAATAGAAAATGGAACTTATGTAAAAAGCACAAATGAAAATATTATAAAATTTAGAGATTATCTAAATTCAAAAGGAATTGTAGCAACAATTAGAAGAGAATTAGGTTCAGATATTGATGCAGCTTGTGGACAATTACGAAGAAAAAATTTATAGAATAGGAGAAAAGCTTAAATATGAAGGTTTTTGCTAAATCAGATATTGGTAAGGCAAGAGAAATGAATCAAGATGCATATTATGCTTCACAGCCAAGCGACACAGTTGGGCTATATATTGTAGCTGATGGAATGGGCGGCTACAATGGTGGAGAAATTGCAAGTACAATAGCTGTTACAGCAACTAAAAATTATATAGAAACAAACTTTGCTGAAACAGAACATACTAAAGAAAAATTGCAAGAACTAGTAAAAAATGCAATTGAATATGCAAATATGCTTGTATATGAAAAATCTAAAGAAATACACGAACTAGATGGAATGGGAACAACAATAGAGGTAGTTTTAGTACATAACAATAGAGCATATATAGGTCATATTGGAGATAGTAGAATTTATAGAATTAGAAAAAACTTCATTAGAAAATTAACAACAGACCATAGCTATGTTGAAAAATTAGTTAAAGATGGTACTATTTCAAGAGATGAAGCATTGCATCATCCTAAAAAAAATATGCTAACAAAAGCATTAGGATGCACATCATTTGTTGAACCAGATATTAGTGTAAAAGGCTTCCTAAAGGACGATATATTGGTTCTTACATCAGATGGATTAACAAATATGATAAGTGATGAAGAATTATATAATATTGTAACTGATAATATAGAAGTAGCAACAGATAAATTAATAGATAAAGCAAATGAAGCTGGAGGATTAGACAATATAACAGTAATTATTGTTTTAAATAAAAATAATTAAGTCCTTGAAAAAGGAAAGGAAAGGATAAAAATGAATTTAGAAGGAAGATTATTAGGAAACAGATATGAAATATTAGAAAACATAGGAAATGGTGGAATGGCTACAGTTTATAAAGCAAAATGTCACGTTTTAAACAGATATGTAGCTGTAAAAGTATTAAGAGAAGAGTTTACAACAGACGAGGAATTTGTAAAAAGATTTAATACAGAGGCTCAATCTGCTGCAAGCCTTACACACCCTAATATTGTATCTGTATATGATGTAGGAAGTGAAGGAGATTTACACTATATTGTAATGGAACTTATCAAAGGAAAAACTTTAAAAGATATTATTAACGAAGATGGAGCTCTTTCTTGGAAATGGTCAGTTAATGTAGCAATACAAATTGCATCAGCCTTAGAAACAGCGCACAGAAATAATATTATTCACAGAGATATTAAACCACACAATATTATAATTACCGAAGACGGAATAGCTAAAGTAACAGATTTTGGAATTGCAAAAGCAGTATCTAATTCAACCATCACAGCATTTGGAAGTACAATAGGTTCTGTACATTATTTTTCACCAGAACACGCAAGAGGAGGATATACAGATGCAAAATCAGACTTATATTCTTTAGGCGTTGTATTATATGAAATGGTTACAGGAAAAGTTCCATTTAATGCTGATACTCCTGTATCAGTTGCACTAAAACATATGCAAGAAAAACCAAAAGAACCAATAGAATTAAATTCATCTATTCCAAAAGCATTAAATGATGTAATTATGAAAGCAATGCAAAAAGATATTAACTTAAGATACCAGACAGCAACAGAAATGTTAAAAGATTTAAGTAAAGTTTTAAAAAATCCAAATGGAGATTTTGTTGTAATGGAAAAACAGGATGATTTCCCAACACAAAGATTATCTACAATTTATGATAAATCAACTGATAGCAAAGAAAACAAACAAGAAAAAGGATTGAAAGCTTTTATAAAAAGGCATAAAGTATTGTCTATCTTTACTGGTGCTATATTATTATTTGTAATATCTATTTTAGCAACAATTTTAATACTAAATGTTATAACCAAAAAAGATGTACAAATTCCAGAATTAGTTGGATTAGATCGTGTTGCAGCAAAGGCAAAAGCGGAAGAATTAAAACTAGAATATGTGGAAGGAAAAGAAGCCTTTGACAAAAATGTACCAGCAGGTCAAATTATATCTCAAGACCCAGCTTACATAGCTAATTATACAATAAAAGAAGGAAGTACTATAACTGTTGTTGTAAGCAAAGGAAGAAACATTGTTACTGTACCAAAATTAGTTGGATTAACTCAAGATGAAGCAGTAGCTCAACTTGAAGAATTAGGTCTATATGCAAATGTAACAGAAGAATATGACAAAAAAGTAGAAGCTGGTGTTGTAATTGAACAAGATGTTAAACAAGATGAAGAAATAGATGCAGGTGAAACTGTAACAATAAAAGTAAGCAAAGGTATAGAAAAAGTAATTGTTCCAGATTTAACTGGAAAAACAGAAGATGAAGCTAAAAAATTAATAACAGATAGCGGACTAAAACTTAAAAAAGTAGAACTAGGAAAAGACGCAAGTAAAGAAGATGGCAAAGTAATTGCTCAAACATTAGAAGCAAATTCAGAAGTTGAAAAAGGCTCATATATTACCATAACGGTTAACTCTTTACCAACAGATAAAAAAGCCAAAATAAATGTAAATTTAAAATCATTATTAGGAGGAGCTGTTGAGTACGAAGAGGATGGAGTAACTGTTAAAAAGGTAAAATTAGAAATAAAAGTAAATGACGTATCTATTTATACAGAAAATGCAAATCCATTAGCAGAAAGTATAGAGAAGGACTTCACTAATAAAGGAGTTGTAACTATAAAAGTATTTGTAGATGGATTAAAAGAAGCAGAAGTAACTATGGACTTAGAGCAAACAACGGTATGCATTATAGACTAGTTAATTAATCGCAAAAGGCGAAAATAAAAGAGGAAAAATGAATTTAAAAGGAAGAATTATAAATATCATATCTAATTTGTTTTATGTAGAAGCGCAAGGAAAAATATACGAATGTACATCAAGGGGAATTTTTAAGACAAAAGACTTAAAACCAGTAGTAGGCGATACAGTAACTATTGAAGCAAATGGTAGTACATATAATATTGTAGAAGTATATGATAGGAAAGGCTATTTAAAAAGGCCTAAAATGGCGAATTTAACGCAACTTATTTTTGTTGTTTCTTCTAAAAATCCAAGCCCAGATTTATTAATGCTAGATAAACAACTTGCGTTTGCCGAGTTCCTACAGATAAAACCAATTATTGTTATAAATAAAATCGATTTAGATAAGAAAAAAGCAGATGAAATTCAAAAAATATATACTAACATAGGCTATAAAGTAATTCAAACTAATGCGAAAGAAACAATTGGTATAGATAAATTAAAAGAATGTTTAAAAAATAATATAAGCGTATTTTCAGGAAATTCAGGAGTAGGAAAATCTACATTAATTAATAGCATTTTTCAAGGTGAAACAACACAAGAAGGCGATATTAGTAAGAAAAACAATAAAGGAAAAAATACAACAACATCAGTAAAATTATATAAAGTAGAAGAAAATAGTTATATAGCAGATACACCAGGATTTTCAAATTTCGAAATTTATGAAATTCCGTATAAGGAGTTATACCAATATTTTATCGAATTTAATCAATATACAAGCAATTGTAAGTATCAAGACTGTATGCATATTAAAGAGGAAACTTGTGGTATAAAGCAAGAAATTGGAAAGAATATTTCAGAATCTAGATATGAATCTTACAGAAAATTATATGAAGAATTGAAAGACAAGGAGGAACATAAATGGTAGAAATATCAACTTCTGTTTTATCTGTAAAAGAGGAAGAAGCGGTAAAAACATTTTACAATTTAGAAACAGCTAAAACCGATTATTTTCATATAGATGTGATGGATGGGAAGTTCGTAAAGCAAAACACAATAGAAAAAATGCAAACCTATACCAATGTAATTAAGCAAATATCTAATTTACCTTTAGATGTTCATTTAATGGTAGAAGATGTAGAAGCTAATATTGATGCCTATCTTCCTTATGAACCTAATTTAATTACTTTTCATATAGAAGCTTGTAAAGACAAACAAGAGGTATTAAAACATATTCAATACATAAAAGAAAACAATGCAAAGGTAGGAATAGCAATTAAGCCTAATACAAGTATAGAAGAAATATATGAATACTTACCATTAATTCATCTTGTATTGGTAATGACAGTAGAACCAGGATATGGAGGACAAAAGCTAATACCAGAAACAATTCAAAAGGTAAAACAACTAAGAGAGTATATAAACGAAAACAATTTACAAATAGATATAGAAGTAGATGGTGGAATTAACATAGAAAATAAAGAAGAATTAAAACATACAGGAGCTAATATTCTAGTAGTGGGAAGTGCAATTATAAATTCTGATAATTATAAAGATACAATAAAAAAAATAAAAGAAACAATTTAGAAAATTGTTTCTTTTATTTTTTAATTATTATCATTCTTTTTATGAATATCAAATATAATAGCGTCATCATTATTAAATAAGAAATTGCTATCTGTTGTATTGCTTTGAACTGGATTTATTTCACCATTTTTATCAGTATCAAATTTTATATTTTTTAAATCAAACTTTGGTTTTCCATTATCATCTTCTACTTCAGAAGTTGCAACTCCACTTATAAATTTATTAAAATTATACTGCTTGCTTTCGTGGTGTTCGTGATATTTAGAAGCTAGAAAATCAACAGATATAAATCCAACTGAATTTTTTCCATTTTGTTTTTTAACCTTATAGTAACATTGTTTTGCACCTAAAGATTGAATTTTACCAGGCTCGAAGTTTGGTTTCCATTTTAAAGAAGGATTATTATATTTTTTGTCATAGTTAACATCTTCTGTATTGTAGGTATATGTAAAATCCCACTCTCTTTTTTGTCCAAGTTCTTTAGACCACCATTCATTATCTTCAGGAGTGTTATTTCCAAATACAAATTTGTTTGAACAGTTAGCTAAAATTGTTTCTCTATATTTACTTCTATTTTGTTCACCAAGTTGTCTTAAGTTTTGAGCAGAAATAGTAATACCAACTTTATATTTTCTATACAATGTGAACATATTTGTTGTAGCGTGTGTAATGAAATCTGGAAATTCATCTATATACAAGAAATGAGGAATTCTAGTTTTTTCATTACCTGGTCTTCTAAGTACTGAATATTGCATTAATAATAAGAAGAATAAGCCAAAAGCAGTATGAACAGAAGCACCTAAATCTCCACGTCTTGTACAAACTAATGTTATTTCACCATTTGCTAAAACATTATCGTAATTTAAGTTATTTGTTCTATTACAAAGAATAGCTTTTACGCCAGGAACTCTAAGCAAAACATCCAATTGAGAAGCTGCTGGTTGAACATATTTTTCTGTTTCCAATTTATTAATTCCATTTGCATAAAAATTCTTTTTAAAATATCCTAATTGAATACTGTATTTTTTAGCAAGCTCTTCATCTTGTTCTAGTTGTTTACACATATCTTCTACCAAAGAGAAATTATTAAACATATTAAGCATATCTTCTAAGTTAGGTAAATTTCCATTGTTTAATCTAGGATACATTTCTTTTAATAATATACAAATATTCTCAACAGCTTGTAAAGAAGCATTTTGCCTGTAAGATTCTTCTAAATCTATTCCGGCCCTAGTATACATTTCCTTTAAAACAGATGAAATAATAATAGCTATTTTAACAGGATCCTCAAATGCAAAAGGGTTTAAACCAACTGAATTTGAATTATTAGGATCTATTAAATTATATGGTAAGTTATAATTATTGGCAACTTCCATCATTCTAGATGTTGATTCAAAATCTGGAGAAACAGAAGTTAATCCTAAGTCTTTATAAATAGTTTTATCAATATTGCTACTAATAATCATTTTATTTAAAAATGCTTTAAACACTTTTTCCTTACCCTCAACTGGTGTAAGCATATTTAAATTGAAATTTTTATTTAAGTATTCATTATCATAAGGACTATTCAAAACTGCAATTCTTGTTTTTAATGCTGTATATCCAAGCTCTTTAGAAGTTTCTTTAAAGAAAAATTTCTTTTCTATATCTTTTGCCATCATAGGTTCAAAAAGCATAGATGTTTTTCCACTACCTGAAACACCACAAACAAAAGTAGATTGGAATCTTCCGTTTTCTGTAATACGTACATCATTACCAAATTTTTTATCAACATTAAATGGCATTTCGCAGGCATAAGCGCCAACACCTTCCTTTTTTACTGAAAGGTCAATACCACGGTATTCCATAATAGATAATCTTATAAATCTTGTATCATTTATTTTTAAAATTAACCATCTAATTAATGGATAGAATGTAACTAAAGGCAAATAAACTGCAATTGATTGGAAAGCTGGACGTATTAAATTAGAAAATTCTGTTACAATTGTTACATAACCAGGTGTAGATATAAATAGTAGCCAGCATATTAAGTTAATCCATTGTACTGCCATTGAAACACCAATAATATAAAGTGATGTAATGTACAAGTATAGGAATGGTATTTTCATATCATCACTTTTTACAAAAGATGATGAACCAGAAAATAAAAATGCAAATATTGGGCAAGCAAGAGCAATTGTATAATGTATAGGTCCCCAATAAGATGCTGAAACTCCTGTTAACATTAGAAATAGTAATTCTATAAGTCTATCAACTGTAAAATAAATAGACAATACAGTTAATATGTATGTAAAGAAGGTATTTCTATCAGTTTTTAAGAATTTTAAAAACTTGTCTATAACTTTCATATAAATTTTCCTTTCATTATATAAGAAATCATACATATTTATTATCTTACAAATTCGCTAAAAAAACAAGAGTTTTTGCAGATTTTGTTAAAAAAATGTAATTTATTTTAAATTTAAAAAAAGTCTTGAATAATTGAAAAATTATTAATATAATAAAAAAACAATACATAGAATAAAATGAATCAACACACAAGAAAGGGAAAGATAAATGGAAAAAACAAGAAAACTAGAAAAAAAAGATGGATTTATGAAAGGCGTATTAGCCCTAATGGTTTCTCAAGTTTTAATAAAACTATTAGGATTAATTTCAAAAATATTCTTAACAAATAAAGAAGGATTTGGCGATGTAGGAAATGGCATTTATGGAAGCGGTTATCAAATTTATGCGATGCTTCTTACTATTTCATCTATCGGAGTACCAAACGCCATATCAAAATTAATTTCAGAAAAAGTTGCAGTAGATGATTACAAAGGTGCCCATAGAATCTTCAAAATTGCTCTAATAACCTTCGGATTAATTGGATTAACAGGAACATTAGTCTTATTTTTCGGAGCAGGTGCAATTGCCAATAGCATTGAAGTACCAGAAGCAATGTTATCACTTCAAGTATTATCACCATCTATTACATTTGTAACAATAGCCTCAGTATTAAGAGGATACTTTAATGGATTAGATAAAGTTTCTGTAACAGCTAAATCTCAATCTTTGGAACAAGTATTTAAAACTTTAATTACTATTCTAGCAGTTGAATTCGTTGGAATGGCAACAAACTTAAATACAACGTATATGGCTGCAGGAGCAAACCTTGCTACAACTTTATCTGTGCTATTAAGTTTCTTATATATTGTAATGTATTATAAAACATTTAGGAAAATTGTAGTACCAAAAATAAAAGCAACAACCAATTATCAATATGAAAGAGTAAAAAAGATAGTAAGAAATATATTAATTGTTTCTATTCCTATTACACTAAGTGCAATAATGTCTACATTATCTAAAATAGTAGATATTGTAACTGTTGTAAAAGGACTAAAAACATTCTTACCAGACACACTTGCTAAAGCGCAATATGGAATTCTTTCAGGGAAAGTAGATACATTAGCAACATTACCATTATCTTTTAATATTGCATTTGCAACTGCGCTTGTTCCATCGGTTTCAGGACTAATGGCAAAAAGAGAAGTGCGGAACAGCAAGTAAAAGAATATCGTTATCTTTATTAATTACAATGATATTAGGTTTGCCTTGCACATTTGGAATGATGGTATTTGCACAACCAATAATTAATTTATTATTCCCAAATGCAACAGATGGAGGATTTTTACTACAAATCTTTTCACTAACCATTATTTTTGCAGTTTTAATGCAAACAACAAATGGTGCTTTGCAAGGATTGGGAAGAATAATTGTACCAGCAGTTACATCTTTTATAGGAGTAATGCTAAAACTAATATTAAATTTAATATTAGTACCAAATCCAAACTTTGGTGTAAATGGTGCTGCCATTGCATCTGTTGTTAATAATTTCTTTGCATTTTTCTTAAGCTTTATTATATTAAGAAAAACCATAAAACTAAATTTGAATTTTGTAAAATTTATTGTTAAGCCTGGAATTGCTACAATAGCGATGTGCGTATGTTCTTATTGGTTATATACTGTATTATTTGGATTTTCTGCTAAGCTTGCAACAATAATAGCAATAGCTTTTGCAGTTGTAATTTATGTTGTAATGATTATATTATTAAAAATATTTGATGAAGAAGAAATAACAATGATTCCCTTCGGAACTAAGCTATACAAAATCCTTCAAAAGCTTGGTATATATGGGAAAAAGGCCGATTAAAACTACTAACAAAATTTACAGAAATTGACTAAAATCTTACGGCGATAATGGGTATAAAGAAAAAGTTTTCAAAAAAAAGAAGGATTTTATTTTATTATGACGAATAATGCTATTGTAGAAGAAAATTCTACATATTTCAAACTTTTTAGGAGGTAAATTAAATGAACAAATCTGATTTAGTAGCAGCAATGGCTGCAAAAACAGGAGACACAAAAAAATGTGCTGAAGAAACAT
>CANQDX010000025.1 GCA_947594065.1 uncultured Clostridia bacterium | reverse complement strand
GCCCCTTGGTCAAGCGGTTAAGACGCCACCCTCTCAAGGTGGAATCATGGGTTCGATTCCCGTAGGGGTCACCAAAAGCAAAAAAATAAAATAAAAAAATTGATGACCATTTTAGTTGTAAAAAATAAAAGGGAATCGAAAAGGAGGCTGCCCGAACAAAGTGAGGGTAAAAATAGTCCGGTGGACTATTTTTCCGACGCGGCTTGGATTTCCATAGGGGGTCACCAAAATTTAAAAATAAAGGAGAGAAAAAATTCTCTCTTTTTCATTATAGTTATTGCCAATATTTGTAAAATGATATATAATAAACAAAAAATAAAAAAGGAGAAAATAGAAATGCAAAAAAACTATGCGTTATTTGAAACAGAAAAGGTAGATACCATTAAAGAATTGATGGATAAAGCAGTTCAAGAAGTGGGAGATAAAATAGCATTCGAATATAAGGATGAAAAAGATAAGGAAAAAATTGTAAAAGTTACTTATTCAGAATTTCAAAACGATACCTATTATTTAGGAACAGCTTTATCAACTCTAAATTTATTAAATAGCCATATTGCAGTAATAGGAGATAATAGTTATGAATGGCTTACTGTTTATCTAACTGTTTTAAAAAGTAATGGTGTGTTAGTACCATTAGATAAAGAATTAACTTGTAAAGAAGTAATTAATGTATTAAAAAGTAGCGATAGCGAAGTTCTTTTCTACGCAGAAAGATATGAAAAATATATTGAAGAAATAAAAAATGCATTACCAAATATAAAATATTATATATGTTTTCAAAAAGAACAAGATGACCAAACAAGCTTATCATATTCTAAATTAATGGAAAAAGGTAAAAAAGAATATGAAGCAGGTAATACCACATATATAGAAATCGAACACGAAGACACCAATTGTTTAAAATTATTAGTTTATACATCAGGAACAACAGGAAATCCAAAGGGTGTTATGCTAACAGAACATAACCTTGTAAGTTGTGCTGTTTATGGATTAAAGGTAGCAGAAGTAAAAACTAGATGTTTATCTGTTTTGCCATATCATCATACTTATGAAGCAGTTGCCGGAATTATAATTCACCTATATCATCATTCTACAATTTGTATAAATGATAGTATCAAAAATGTGCTAAAAAATTTGCAAACATTTAAACCAAATTATATTTACCTAGTACCAGCCTTTGCAGAAGTATTTTATAAAAATATATGGGCAAATGCAAAGAAAACAGGAAAAGACAAAATATTAAAAATAATGATACCAATTAGTAATGGCTTAAGAAAAGTAGGAATTGACCTTAGAAGCAAATTATTCAAATCTATTCACGAAGCACTAGGCGGAAAGTTAGAAGAAATTATATGTGGTGGTGCCCCAATGAGACCAGAAATTGGAAAATTCTTCAATGATATAGGCATTGCACTATATAATGGATATGGTATTAGTGAATGTTCACCACTTGTAAGTGTAAATAGACCTAAATTTAACGATCCTTCTACGGTTGGAGTTATTCTTCCTTGTTGCAAGGTAAAAATCGAAAATCCAAATGAAGATGGAGATGGAGAAATTTGGGTAAAAGGTGACATCGTTATGATGGGGTATTATAAAGACCCAGTACGTACCGAAAAAGTTTTAAAAGATGGATGGTTTAATACAGAAGACTATGGAAAAATAAACCAAAAAGGACAATTAGTTATCAATGGCAGAAAGAAAAATGTAATAGTATTAAATAATGGTAAAAATATTTATCCAGAAGAAATAGAAAATTATATACTAAGAGTACCTTATGTACAAGAAACCATTGTTAAAGCAGTTAAAAATGAAAAAGGTCAAGAAACATCTTTATGTGCAGAAGTATATTTGAATCAAGAAAAACTAGAAGAATTGCAAGTAGAAAATGTTGAACAAACGTTAAAGAAAGATATTGCAAAAGCAACTCGTGAACTTCCATCATATAAACATATTACAAAAGTAGAAATTAGAAAAACAGAATTTATTAAAACAACAACAAATAAAATAAAAAGATAAAAAGTAAGAAGTACTTCCAATTAGAAGTACTTCTTGTTTTTTATGTCCACTTATGGTAAAATAAGTAATATGAAAATACAAGAATTGTTAGAATATGGAAAAAATAATTTAATAGAAAAAGAAGAAGCATTAAGATTATCAAAAATGCTTTTATCATATATACTAGGCGTGGACAATAGTTATTTCATTACACATAATCAAGAAATTGAAGATGAAAAAGTAAAGTTATTTCAAAAGTATATTCAAGAATTAAAAAAAGGAATACCACTTCAATATATAACCCAAAATCAAGAATTTATGGGATATGATTTTTTCGTAAATAAAAATGTTTTAATTCCACAGCCAGATACAGAAATTTTAGTAGAAGAAATAATAAAAATTTGTAAAAACAGAGAAAAGCAATACAAAATTTTAGATTTATGTACTGGAAGTGGAGCAATTGGCATTTCTATTGCAAAAAAAATTCTAAATTCAAATGTAACAATGTCTGATGTATCTGAAAAAGCAATTGAAATTGCAAATAAAAATGCAAAAAAAAATAAAGTATATAATTGTAAAACTATTTTATCAAATATGTTTGAAAAAATAGAAGAAAAGTTTGATATAATTGTATCTAATCCACCTTACATTAAAACACAAATAATTCACTCATTAAGTAAAGAAGTACAAAATGAGCCAATAATAGCGCTAGATGGTGGAATAGATGGGCTTACATTTTATAAAATAATTGCACAAGAATCATATAACTATCTAAATTCAGGGGGTATATTAGCAATAGAAATAGGCTATGACCAAAAAGATGAAGTTATAAATTTATTAGAAAAAACTAATCATTATACAAATATTGAATGTAAAAAAGATTTGGCAGGTAATAATCGTGTTATTATATGTAACGTAATTTAAAAGGAGGACAAAATGTCTTTTTCAAGTGATATTAAAGAAGAACTACTTGGAATAAAAATGTGGGATGTTAATAGTAATATGAAGCAAGACGAACAGCTAGCAAGGCTTTGCATTAGAGAAGCCTATATTAAAAGTGGTTCAATGAATGACCCAAATAAAAAATATCATTTACAAATAATGTTTAAATCTAATAAAAAAGCACAGGAAATGCAGGCTATTTTGCAACACTTTGAAATTTACCCCAGAATTATCAAAAAAGAAAAAGAGTATATGCTATACTTAAAAGATGGGGAAGAAATATCAGAATTTCTAGCACTAATCGGGGCAAATAATAGTGTATTAAAATTTGAAGAAATTCGTGTGCTAAAGGAAACTAGAAACGAAATAAACAGAATTGTAAATTGCGAAACAGCAAATTTGAACAAAACAATAGAAGCGGCTGTAAAGCAAATAGAAGATATTAAATTAATCAAAAAGAAAAACAAATTTAATAGTCTACCAGAAAGCTTGAAAGAAATAGCTGAGCTAAGAATAGAAAATCCAGATGTATCTTTAGCAGAGTTAGGAAAATTATTAAAAAATCCAATTGGAAAATCAGGCGTAAACCATAGACTAAAAAAAATAAGTGAAATAGCAGAAGAAATTAAATAGAAAAGAGAAATAAAATGAAAGAGATAGGAGTATATATTCATATTCCATTTTGCATAAAAAAATGCGATTACTGTGATTTTATATCATATAGTGATAAAAATAATTTCATAGAACCATACATAGAAAATTTGAAAAAGGAAATAACCAATACTTTAAAAAAAGAAAAGTATGGTATAAAAACCATTTATATAGGTGGAGGCACGCCATCATCTATTGATTCTAAATATATTGTAAAAATTTTAACTACCATTCAAAATTCAAATGTGAATTTTAACCCTAGTGAAATTACCATAGAAGTTAATCCAGGTACGGTAACCGAGCAAAAGCTGTTAGATTATAAAAAAGCAGGAATAACAAGGTTAAGTATAGGGCTACAAGAAACAGACAATCTTCTTTTAAAGCAAATTGGAAGAATTCATACTTATGAGCAATTTATAGAAACCTATAATCTAGCAAGAAAAATAGGATTTAAAAATATCAATGTAGACTTAATGATAGGTTTGCCAAATCAAACTATAGAAAATATAAAAAAATCATTAGAAAAGATAATAAAATTAAATCCAGAGCATATAAGTGTATATTCTTTAATTTTAGAAGAAGGTACGAAATTATATGAAAAATACAAAGAAGGAAAAATAGAATTACCAAGTGAAGAATTAGAAAGAAATATGTATTGGTATGTAAAAAACACACTAGAAAATAACGATTATATTCACTATGAAATATCTAATTTTGCAAAAAAAGGTTATGAATCTAAACATAATTTAGATTGTTGGAATCAAAAAGAATATATTGGATTTGGAATTGCTGCTCATTCTTATCTAAATGGTGTAAGATATTCAAATGAACTAAATGACGCAAAAGATTTTTTGAATAGCATAAAACAAGTAACTAATGAAGTACAAACACAAGAAGATATGCAAAAAGAATATATGCTTTTAGGTCTTAGAAAAATAGATGGGGTAAGCATACAAGCCTTTAAAAATAAATTTGGTGAAAATCCAATTTTTCTGTATAGAAATGAGCTAAATAAACTTGTTAAACAAGACTTGTTGATAATAGATGGAGATATTATAAAATTAACTAACAAAGGTTTAGACTTAGCAAATATTGTATGGGAGGAATTTGTTTAGTTATATTTTTAAAAACCTATTTTTTGCTAGAACATTGACTATTCCTTGAAAATAGGTTAAAATAAAGAAGATATTTAACAAATAAAGGAAATAAAGTAATGGAGATTGAAAAGAAAAAACAAATAATTGAATCCATTTTATTTGCAGTTGGCAGAGATGTTTCTACCCAAGAGTTATCTTCTGTTTTAGAAGAAACGCCAGAAAATATTCAAGAAATAGTAGAAAGTATGAAAGCAGATTTTGAAGCAGATAAAAGAGGTATTCAAATTATCAAAGTAAATGATGGTTATCAATTATGTTCTAAAAAAGAAAATTATGAATATATTTATCAAATTATTGATAAAAGAAATAAACCAAATCTTTCTCAGGCAGCACTAGAAACACTTGCTATTATTGCATATAATCCTAAAATAACAAGAGCTGAAATAGAAAGTATAAGAGGGGTTAGTTCTGATGGAACAATCTACAAATTATTAGAACATAATTTAATAGAAGACGCTGGAAGGTTGGATGCTCCAGGAAGACCAACCACTTACCAAACAACTAAAGAGTTCTTAAGGCTTTTTGGCTATACCTCTTTAGATAATTTGCCAGAGCTTCCAAGATATAAATTAGACGAAAACCAACAAATAGTTATAGATGATATTATAAAAGAAGAATCTGCAACAGAGGCTCCAGTGCCCGAAATGGAAAACGAAAATGCAGACAATAAAGAAGAATAGAAATTGGAGGACTAAAAAATGAAATTATCACAAACAGGAATGGGTACAACCAAGTTAAATAATTTAGATGAAATGTATCCAGTACAAGATATATTATTACAAACAGGACAATTGGTACAATATGGTGCAGGAATTTTCGCTTATCATAACATACCATTATTAGTAAAAAGAAATGTAGAAAAAATTGTAATAGAAAAATTAAACAAATATGGATGTATAGAAGTTCTATTGCCAACTCTACAACCAGAAAAATTATGGAAAGATTCAGGAAGATACAATCACTATGTAGAAGAAGGCGTAATGTTTACAGTTGCAACAGATAAAGGTAATTTTTGCTTAGGACCAACTGCAGAAGAAGCAATGTTAGCCTTTGCAAGAGAAAAACTAAAATCATATAAAAATTTACCAGTAACCTTTTATCAAATTGGTGAAAAATACAGAAATGAAATACGTGCAAGGGGCTACTTATTAAGAGGAAAATCTTTTCCTATGATGGATGCATATAGTTTTAATTTATCTCCAGAAGACTTGGACAAAACTTATCAAAATATTAAAAAAGCATATTTGGAAATATTTGAAACAATTGGATTAAAAGCCATACCAGTAGCAGCAGACAATGGTTCAATGGGTGGAAAAAAATCAGAAGAATTTATGCTACTATCTGCAATTGGAGAAGATACTATTCTTTATGATGAAACAACCAAAACTGCTTTAAATACGGAAATATTAGAAAGAGAAAATTACGAAGAATATTTAAAAACAGAATATGGTATTACAAACATTGAAAAGTTAGAAAAAAGAAAAGCTATAGAATTAGGTCATATTTTTCAACTAGGTACTAAATATTCAGAAACAATGAATGGAACATATATAGCACAAGACGGAAAAGAAGCCTTATACTATATGGGCTGCTATGGTATTGGAATTAGTAGAACTGTTGCTACAATTTATGAAGAATCTGTTTTAAAAGATGAAAATGGAAAAGTTCAAGGATATGTTTTACCAGAAAGCATTGCTCCATATAAGTTACAAATTATTCCTAAAATGGATAATGAAGAAAAAGTAGAGCAAGCCAATATTTTATATAATAAACTATATGAAAAGGGAATAAGCGCTATTTTAGATGATAGAAATATTAACTCATTAGGCGTGAAAATAAAAGATTGCAAAATACTTGGAACACCATATATGGCAGTTTTAGGAGACAAAGTAGAAACAGGAAAAGTTGAATTAGAAAATGTAAGAACTGGACAAAAAGAAATTATTTCCATAGAAGAATTAATTAATCGATTCAGTAAATAATAATAAAATACAAAATCATCTCATAAAATGATAAAGAAAATATGAGGTGATTTTTTTATGGAAAGATGTATATATTTAGACCACGGAGCAACAACGAGAGTAGATGAAAGAGTTTTAAATAAAATGCTACCATACTTTAGCATTAACTATGGAAATCCTTCTTCAATGTATTTTTTAGGAAGAAGAAATAAAAGAGCAATAGAAGAAGCAAGAAATGATGTGGCTTGCAATATAGGTGCTAAACAAAAAGAAATTTATTTTACAAGTTGCGGAAGTGAAAGTGATAACTTAGCATTAAAAGGAGTAGCGTATGCAAATCAATATAAAGGAAAACACATAATTACATCTAAAATAGAACATCCTGCAATTCTAAATACCTGCAATACATTAGAAAAACAGGGCTTTGAAATAACTTACTTAAATGTAGATAAAAACGGATTAATCAAATTAGAAGAATTAAATAATTCAATTAGAACAGATACAATTTTAATTAGTGTAATGTTTGCCAATAACGAAATAGGAACAATTGAACCTATAGAGCAAATAGCAAATATTGCAAAAATGAATAATGTATATTTTCATACAGATGCTGTTCAAGCAATTGGGAATGTAAGAATAGATGTACAAAAAATGGGTATTGATTTACTTTCTATGTCTGCACACAAATTTTATGGACCTAAAGGAGTTGGAGCTTTATACGTAAAAGACGGAGTCAATTTTGAAAGAATACAAGACGGTGGACATCAAGAGAAGGGAAAAAGAAGCGGAACAGAAAATGTTGCAGGAATTGTAGGTTTAGCAGAGGCAATAAAATATGCATATAGAGAATTTGAGTTTCATAATAAAAATATAATAGGATTAAGAAATTATTTTATTAATAGACTAATGAAAATGAATAGTGATATAAAAATAAATGGAGATTTAGAAAAAAGATTACCAGGAAATATTAATGTTTCCTTTCCAAATGTAGACGGTGGAGAACTTTTATTAAAATTAGATGAATATGGTATATGTGCTTCAGCTGGATCTGCGTGTTCAACAGGAGAAAGCAAGCCCTCTTATGTATTAACATCAATTGGCTTAACTAAAGAGGAAACTCAAGGAACACTCAGATTCACACTTGGAAAAGAAAACACAAAAAATGAAATAGACTTTGTAATGAAAATTTTAGAAAACACATTAAAATTATAAAACTAGTTTTTCTAAAATTTGAATGGCGTTTGTTGCAGCACCTTTTCTTATATTATCGGCTACTACCCATAAATTCAATCCATTAGGCACACTAAAATCCCTTCTTATTCTTCCAACAAAAACATTATCTTTTCCAGAAATATCAGTAGGTAAAGGATATAAGTTTTCTTCTGGTTTATCTAAAATAGTAATATGTTCAAATTTAGCTAACTGAAAATAAACATCTTCAATTGCAAATTCATTTTCAAGCTCTAAATTTATACATTCACAGTGGCAATTCATAACAGGAACACGAACACAGGTTGCAGTAACTCTTAAATCTGGTTTGTGTAATATTTTTCTTGTTTCATTTATCATTTTTTCTTCTTCTTTTGTATAGCCATTTTCAAGAAAAGAATCAATATGCGGTAAACAGTTATTAAAAATAGGGTGTGGAAATTTTTGTGGTGGAAATCCTTTTATTCCATTTTCCAAATCTTCCATACCATATCTTCCCGCACCAGATACTGCCTGATATGTAGAATATATAACTCTTTTTACGCCATATTTTTCGTCTAAAGCTTTTATTGGTAAAACAGCTTGAATAGTTGAACAATTAGGATTAGAAATAATTCCATTATTCAATAAAATATCTTCTGGATTTACTTCTGGCACAACCAGTGGTACATTTTTATCCATTCTAAATGCACTACTATTATCAATTACAATACATCCATTTTTATATGCAATAGGAGAATATTTTAAAGAAGTTCCAGCACCAGCAGAAAAAAGAGCAAAGTCAAAATGTTCTTCTACAAATGAATTTTCAGTTAATTCCTTTACAATGTAATCTCTGCCTTTAAAATGAATAATTGATCCAGCTGATTTTTTAGAAGAAAAAAGGACATATTCATAAATTGGTAAGTCCTTATCTTCTAGAACCTTTAAAAATGTTCTGCCTACTAAACCAGTAGCGCCAACAATTGCTAATTTATACATAAACAACCCTCCATTTGTTTTTGTATATATATATTTCAAACACATAAAAAATGTGATTTTTTTTGTGTGTTCAAACACTGTAACAAAAATGTAATTTTCCTGTAACAAACATTTAATATAAAAACTATTGAAAAAAAGCGAAATTTGTAATATAAATAAAATGAAAATAATTATATAACCAAAGAGGAGGAGTATAAAATGAGCGATATTTTCAAACCAGTTGATACAACATTACCAGCAAAACAAAGTTTCTGGCCAAGATTTAAAGCATTTTGGTTACAAGATGCAGAAGAATTCTTAAGTCAAGAAATAAGAGTTGAATTAACACCAAAGCAACAAAAGATGGAAAGAGAAATAAATGAATTTTTATACCAAGAAATCACGTGGCAAAAAATACACGATTTTCTATTTCAAGAAGTAACATTTGGAAAAAAGAATAAAGGACAACAAACTCAAGAAGAAGTTGTTAATAACAATCAAGAATAAAATTTAATAAAAAAAAAGAAAAGAATACTTTACAAGTATTCTTTTTTGATATACAATAATAAGGTCTTTAAAAGGCAAATTTTATTTACGGATACAATTATTGTATCGGAATGGAGGATTTTTATGTCAGTAAAAGTAGCTATTAATGGATTTGGACGTATAGGACGTCTTGCTTTCAGGCAAATGTTTGGAGCAGAAGGGTATGAAATCGTTGCAATAAACGATTTAACAAGTCCAAAAATGTTGGCTCATTTATTAAAATATGATTCAGCACAAGGTAGATACGAAAAAGCAGAAACAGTTGTAGCAGGAGAAGATTCTATAACAGTAGATGGAAAAACAATAAAAATATATGCAGAACAAGATGCAAGAAATTTACCTTGGGGTGAAATTGGAGTAGATGTAGTTCTAGAATGCACAGGCTTTTACACAACAAAAGAAAAAGCTGAGGCTCATATTGATGCAGGAGCTAAAAAGGTTGTAATATCAGCACCAGCTGGAAAAGATTTACCAACTATAGTATATGGAGTTAATGAAAAAATATTAACACCTAACGATAAAATCATATCTGCAGCATCTTGCACAACAAACTGTTTAGCGCCAATGGCTAAAGCTTTAAATGATTTTGCACCAATCCAATCAGGCATTATGACAACTGTTCACGCTTATACAGGAGATCAAATGCTTTTAGATGGTCCACATAGAAAAGGAGATTTAAGAAGAGCTAGAGCAGCAGCTGTTAATATTGTACCAAACTCAACTGGAGCAGCAAAAGCAATTGGTTTAGTAATACCAGAATTAAATGGTAAACTAATTGGATCTGCACAAAGAGTTCCTGTACCAACAGGTTCAACAACAATACTAGTAGCCGTAGTAAAAGGAGAAGATATTACAGAAGAAAAAATTAATGCAGCAATGAAAGCAAAAACAAATGAATCATTTGGTTATACAGATGAATTATTAGTTTCTTCTGATGTAATAGGAATGAGATATGGCTCATTATTTGATAGTACACAAACAATGGTAACTAAAATAGAAGATGGATTATATCAAGTACAAGTCGTTAGTTGGTATGATAATGAAAATTCATATACTAGCCAAATGGTTAGAACTATTAAGTACTTTGCTGAATTAAAATAAATGAAAAAAGTCGAATGAAAAGCAGCATCTTGCGTCGTTAAACTTCAAATTTAATTTAATCAACGTGCAAAAAGCACGCCTCATAAATTAAATTTTCGTTTGCCTAGCAATATACTACTTTTGCTTCGACTTAGATAAATGAGAAAAACAATACTCGTTTTTGATTTATTTTAGAAATATAGTAAAAATGTAGGGGCAGGGGATAACCCCTGCCTTTATATAAATTTGTAAAAGGAGAAATGTTTTATGAATAAAAAAACAGTTAGAGATATTGATGTAAATGGAAAAAAAGTCTTAGTTAGATGTGACTTCAATGTTCCACAAGATGAAAACGGTGTTATAACAGATAACAGAAGGATTGTTTCTGCATTAGATACAATTAAATATTTATTAGAAAAAAATGCAAAGGTTATTTTGTGTTCTCACTTGGGAAGACCAAAGGGAGAAATAAAACCTGAATTTTCTTTAAAACCAGTAGCAGCTGAATTATCAAGATTATTAGGAAAAGAAGTAAAACTTGCAAAAGATGTAATTGGAGAAGATGCAAAAAATTTAGTCAATAATATGAAAGAAGGAGAAGTTGTTTTACTAGAAAATGTTAGATTCCATAGAGAAGAAACAGACAACGATCCAGAATTCGCAAAGAAACTAGCATCTTTTGCAGACATATTTGTAAATGATGCTTTCGGAACAGCACATAGAGCACACGCTTCAACAGCAGGTGTTGCTGCATACTTACCAGCTGTTTCAGGATTTTTAATTGAAAAAGAATTAAACTTTATGGGAGATGCTTTAGATAATCCAGAAAGACCATTTATGGCAATTCTTGGTGGAAGAAAAGTATCAGATAAAATAGGTGTTATAGAAGCTTTAATTGAAAAGGTAGATACATTAATGATAGGTGGAGCAATGGCATACACTTTCTTTAAAGCTATGGGATACAATGTTGGTAATTCAATTTGTGAATTAGATAAATTAGACTTAGCAAAAGAATTAATGGAAAAGGCAAAGAAAAAAGGCATAAAATTTATGTTGCCTGTTGATACAAGAATAGGAAAAGAATTTAAACCAGATACAGAAAGCAAAGTTGTAAAATGCAGTGAAATACCAGATGAATGGGAAGGATTCGACATTGGAGATGAAACCATTAAGATTTATGTAGAAGAACTAAAAAAAGCAAAAACTGTTGTATGGAATGGACCTGTTGGATTATTTGAATTTGATAAATTTGCTATTGGAACAAACAGTCTAGCAAAAGCATTAGGAGATATGGATGCTGTTACAATTATTGGTGGTGGAGATTCAGCTGCAGCAATTGAAAAATTAGGAATTGCAGATAAATTTTCACATATTTCTACTGGTGGAGGAGCATCATTAGAATTCTTAGAAGGTAAAAAATTACCAGGAATTGAATGCTTATTAGATAAATAATTTGAAAATGGTAGAAAAAAATGGATAAGGAGAATAATAAAATGAGAAAAAAAGTAATTGCAGGAAACTGGAAAATGAATATGCTTCCTAATGAAGCAATATCATTTATAGAAGAATTTGCACCATTGGTAAAAGATACACAAAATGAGGTAATTTTGTGTGTGCCTTACACAGACTTGTTTTATGCTTTACTTTCAGTGCAAAATACAAACATTAAAATAGGTGCACAAAATATGCACTGGGAAGAAAAAGGAGCATATACAGGAGAAGTATCACCTAAAATGCTAAAAACAATTGGTGTAGAATATGTTATCATTGGACATTCAGAAAGAAGACAATATTTTAATGAAACTGATGAAACAGTTAATAAAAAAATAAAAGCAGCATTTGAAAATGAATTAAAACCAATTGTATGTGTAGGAGAAACTTTAGAAGAACGTGAAAAAGGAATTACTTCACAAATAATAACATCACAAACTCGTCTAGCCCTAGACGGTTTAACAGCAGAGCAAGTAAAAAATACAATTATTGCTTATGAACCAATTTGGGCTATAGGCACTGGAAAAACAGCAACTTCAGATGATGCAAATAATACAATTAAAGAAATTAGAAAAGAAATTGAAAAAATATATGGAAAAGATGTAGCAGAATGTGTTATAATACAATACGGCGGAAGCGTAAAATCCGTAAATGCTAAGGAACTATTTACTATGTCAGACATAGATGGTGGCTTAGTAGGAGGAGCAAGCTTAAAGCCAGAAGAATTTGCAAACATTGTAAAAAGTGTCTAGAAAAAGAAAAGAGGTAAAAACATAATGAATCAAAAACTAACAATGCTAATGATATTAGATGGGTTTGGAAACAATAGCAATGCATCAGGAAACGCAGTTCAAATTGCAAAAACACCTAATATTGATGAACTAATGAAGAAAAATCCAACAACACAAATCTACACTAGTGGATTAAATGTTGGATTACCAGATGGACAAATGGGAAACTCAGAAGTTGGTCATACTAATATCGGAGCAGGTAGAATTGTATACCAAGAACTAACTAGAATTACAAAAGCAATAGAAGATGGAGATTTTTTCAGTGTACCAGAATTATGTGCCGCAATTGAAAATTGTAAAAAGAATAACTCTAAACTTCATATTATGGGACTTCTATCAGATGGAGGAGTGCATAGCCATATACGTCATTTATTTGCTATTCTTGAACTTGCAAAGAGAAAAGGATTAGAAGAAGTATATGTTCATTGTTTCTTAGACGGAAGAGATACACCACCTGCATCAGCAGAAAATTATATCTTAAAGTTAGAAGAAAAAATGAAAGAAAAAGAAGTTGGCAAGATTGCAACAATTATGGGTAGATTCTATGCAATGGATAGAGACAAAAGATGGGAAAGAATTCAAAAAGCATATAATGCAATGGTAAATGGAGAAGGTGTAAAAGCAACTTCTGCAGTAATGGCAATAGAATCTTCTTATCAAAAAGAAGTATTTGATGAATTTGTAGAGCCAACTGTTATCTGCAGTGGAGATAAAGCAGTTGCTAAAATTGAAGATAATGATTCAGTTATATTCTTTAATTTTAGACCAGATAGAGCAAGAGAAATAACCAGAACTATCGTAGATAAGGAATTCAAAGAATTTGAAACTGTTGATTTGAAAAATATATATTATGTATGTTTTACCCAATATGATGAAACAATGCCAAATGTTCACATTGCATTTAAACCAACAGTATTAACCAATACATTTGGAGAGTATATTAGTAATCAAGGGCTAAAACAATTAAGAATTGCAGAAACAGAAAAATACGCTCACGTTACATTTTTCTTCAATGGAGGAAATGAAAAACAATACGAAGGAGAAGATAGAATTTTAGTTCCTTCTCCAAAAGTAGAAACGTATGACTTAAAACCAGAAATGAGTGCTTATGAAGTAACAGATAAGGTAGTAGAAGCAATTAAAAGTGAAAAATATAATAGTATTATTCTAAACTACGCAAATCCAGATATGGTAGGTCATACAGGAAACTTAGATGCTGCAGTAAAAGCAATAGAAGCAATTGATGAGTGTGTTGGAAAGGTAGTGCAAGCAGTTCAATCTGTAAATGGAGTTTTATTAATAACAGCAGATCACGGAAACGCAGAGCAAATGATAGATTACCAAACAGGAGAACCACATACTGCACATACCACAAATCCAGTTCCTTTAATATTAGTAGGAATGGAAGACGTTAAATTAAAAGAAGGTAAACTTGCAGACTTAGCACCAACAATGTTAGATATAATGGAATTAAAGAAACCAGAAGAAATGACAGGAGAAAGTTTACTAGAAAGAAATTAATGTATCATAATAAAAACATTCTGACTAAATAAGGTGGATTAGTAATGGTAATAAACCCAAAAATACAGATGATATATAGTGAAATTCAAAAACAATTATTTTATATGATTCCAGAAAAGTGGAGTAAAGTTTATCTTTATTCCTCTATTTTGGAGCGTCAAAGTCATCTTGAAACGGGAGAATTGTACTTTTATTATATTCCTAAGGGAGTGCTTAGAAAAAATCCTGTTAATGTATATGAAATACCAAACAAATTTAGTATAGATGAAAATCAATATTTAAAATTAGTAGATAAATTATATAATACAGTAAAAAGGTTGCAAGAAATATGCGTTGAACTTGGTGAAGAAAAATGGAATAGTGTTGTTATCTCAATTGCCGATTTCAAATTTCAGGTAGAATATCAATATGATAATATAAACTTTAGCAGTTATGAAAAACATTTAATTTTTAGATATATCTATTTGAACTATCCAATTACAAGTTTCAATAAAAATGAAAGAGAAATTATTCAAAGATATATAAATAGCATACAAGATAATCAACCTAGAACACAAATTTATACAGAAAAAATGTATGAAATGCCATTTGAAACAATAGAAATAGGAAACAAAAAAAGTGGAATTCAATATGTAAAAGAAGACGATATAAGATTAATGGAAGAGAAAAAAGACATTAGAAGTCAGATATTAAAGTTTTAAATATTATTCTACATTTTATGTAGAATAAATATATAATATACAGAAAAAGATGTATTCAAAAAGCTCTTTTCTGCAATATAAAAAATATAAGGAGGATTTTTATGAAAGACTATTTAGAAATTGAAGACGTAAAAGCATTACAAGTATTGGACTCAAGAGGAAATCCAACAGTCCAAGTAGAAGTAATAACAGAAGGAGGATTTAGTGGTGTAGCAATGGTTCCATCAGGAGCTTCTACAGGAAGTTTTGAAGCTGTCGAATTAAGAGATGGCGACAAATCTATTTATATGGGAAAAAGCGTTACAAAAGCTGTTGATAACGTAAACAACATCATTGCAAAAGAAGTTGTTGGAATGAATGTATATAACCAAATAGAATTAGATAAAAAACTAATTGAACTAGATGGAACAGAAAACAAGGGAAAATTAGGAGCAAATGCTACACTTGGCGTATCACTTGCAGTTGCAAAAGCAGCAGCAGCTTCTTTAGGAATGAGCCTATATAATTATATTGGAGGAGTAAATGCAAAAGTTTTACCAGTTCCTATGATGAATATTTTAAATGGTGGAAAACACGCAGACAACACAGTAAATATTCAAGAATTTATGATTATGCCTGTTGGTGCAAAAACATTTGCACAATGTATGCAAATGGGTGTAGAAATTTATCATACATTAAAGAAAGTATTAAAAGAAAAAGGACTAGCTTCTGGTGTTGGAGATGAAGGAGGTTTTGCTCCAAATCTTTCAAGTGATGAAGAAGCATTAAAATTAATAGTAGAAGCTATTGAAAAAGCAGGATACAAACCAGGAACAGACGTTGTTTTAGCATTAGATGTTGCAAGTACAGAAATGTATGATGAAGCTAAGAAAATAGGAAAAGAAGGAAGTTATTATTTCTGGAAAACAGATGAATTAAAAACATTAGATGAAATGATAAACTATTTAGAAGATTTAACTAATAAATATCCAATTATTTCTATTGAAGACGGTTTAGCAGAAGAAGATTGGGATGGATGGAAAAAATTAACCGATAGATTAGGGAATAAAATTCAATTAGTTGGAGATGACCTATTTGTTACAAATATTAAGAGATTACAAAAAGGTTTAGACCTTAAAGTAGCAAATAGCATTTTAATAAAACTAAATCAAATTGGAACATTAACAGAAACATTAGATGCAATAGAACTTGCTAAGAAAAACGGATACACAGCAGTTGTATCTCATCGTTCAGGAGAAACAGAAGATACAACACTTGCAGATGTTGCTGTTGCTACAAATGCAGGACAAATAAAAACAGGAGCTCCTTGCAGAACAGATAGAGTTGCAAAATATAACAGACTATTAAATATAGAATCAGAATTAGGAAACTTAGCAGTATTTCCAGGACTAAAGGGATTGAATAAATAAAATAATAAAGAACAAATACTTGTAAAAAAGTATTGACAATAACAAAAATTAAATATAAAATAAATAAGAAAACAAATGAGGAG
>CANQDX010000024.1 GCA_947594065.1 uncultured Clostridia bacterium | reverse complement strand
GTTATTTTAGAGGTTTCAAAAGATTTTGAAAAAATGACTGGTAGACATTATTCTTTATTTGAAGAATATAAGTTAGATGATGCTGAAGTTGCTATTGTTTGTATGAACTCAACTGCTGGAACTACAAAATATGTTGTAGATAATTTAAGAGCTAAAGGAATAAAGGCTGGTTTATTAAAAATAAGAGTATTTAGACCTTTTCCAGCAGAAGAAGTTGCAAAAGCTTTGGCACACGTAAAAGCAGTTGCCGTTTTAGATAAATCAGATTCTTTAAATGGTGCAGGTGGTGCATTATTTGAAGATGTAGTATCTGGTTTATATGTAAATCAAGTTTCTGTACCTACTGTTAGCTATGTTTATGGTATTGGTGGTAGAGATACAAAAGCTGATGATATTGAGTCTGTTTACAATGATTTATTAGAAATTAGTAAAACAAATGATGTTAAAAATCCATATAGATATTTAGGTCTTAGAAGGGAGGAAAAATAGATGGGATATAATTTAAAAGAAGTTGTAGCAAATAAACCTTCAAGATTTACAGCAGGACACAGAATGTGTGCAGGATGTGGTGCTCCTGTTGTTGGTAGAATGATTTTAAGAGCATTAAAGGAAGATGATCACGCAGTTATTTGTAATGCTACTGGTTGTATGGAAGTTTCTACTTTTATTTATCCATATACTTCTTGGACAGATTCTTTTATACATACTGCATTTGAATGTGCTGGTGCTACTTTATCTGGAGTAGAAGCTGCTTACGTTTCTTTGAAGAAACAAGGTAAACTTCCAGAGGATGAGCATACAAAGTTTATAGCATTTGGTGGAGATGGTGGTACTTATGATATAGGTATTCAAAGCTTATCTGGTGCAATGGAAAGAGGACACGATATGGTTTATGTATGTTACGATAATGGTGCATATATGAATACAGGTATTCAACGTTCTTCTGCTACACCAAAATTTGCAGATACCACAACTTCTCCTGCAGGAAGTGTTATTCCTGGTAAAATGCAATCTAGAAAAGATTTAACAAAAATTATGGCAGGTCACCATTTACCATATATTGGACAATCTGCTGCTTATGGTAATTTTAAAGATTTATATGAGAAATCTGAAAAGGCAATTTATACAAAAGGTGCTTGTTTCTTAAATGTACTTGCTCCTTGCCCAAGAGGATGGGGTTATGCTACAGATGATTTAATGCAAATTAATAAATTAGCTGTAGAAACTTGCTATTGGCCATTATATGAAGTAATTGATGGTAGATATGTTGTTAACTACAAGCCTGCTAAAAAACTTCCAATTGAAGAATTCTTAAAACCACAAAAGAGATTTAAACATATGTTTAAACCTGGAAACGAGTGGATGATTGAAGAATTCCAAAAAGAAGTAGATTCAAGATGGCAAGAATTATTAGATTTAGAAGCAATGACAAACAAAGAGTAACATAAAAAAATCTCTACTAAATTTTAGTAGAGATTTTTTATTTTTATTTTATTCCTCAACAGGTGCTTCGACTGGACAAACTCCAGCACAAGTTCCGCAAGAAATACAAGCATCTGGATTAATTTGATATTTTGTTTCTCCTTGTTTAATACATTCTACTGGACAAGCTGATGCACAAGCTCCACAAGAAATACATTTGTCTGTTATTTTGTATGCCATTTTTATTCCCCCCTTTGCTAAGTTTTAGTCTTGTAATTTTTTTAGTTCCTCTTCTTCATCAATCTCTTCTTCTTTTGTTTCTATGTCTTTTATTATTTGAACATCCTTTGCATCATATTTTTTATAGAAAAAGCCATCGCCGTCTTTTAGTTTTACTCTTATTTTTTCTTTAAGTGTTTCTACTCCATCAACAATGCCTTCTCCATCTTCTGTTTTTACAGTTGCTCCAATTTTAGGTAGTCTTTTTAATTTTTCTTCATATACCTCGTGTTCATATCTTAAGCAACACATTAATCTGCCACAGTTTCCAGATATTTTAGAAGATGCTAATGCAATATTTTGTTCTTTTGCCATTTTAATAGATACTGTATCAAAGTTATCTAAAAATGTACAACAGCATAGTTCTCTTCCGCAAATACCATTTCCACCTATTTTTCTGACTTCATCTCTTACTCCTATTTGTCTTAATTCTATTCTTGTTTTGTAAATACTTGCTAATTCTTTTACTAAATCTCTAAAATCTATTCTTCCATCTGCTGTAAAATAGAATAAAAGTTTACTATTATCAAATGTATAAGATACTCCTGTTAAATTCATATCTAATTTATATTTCTTTATTAAATTTTCTGCCGTTTTTAAAGCTTCTTTTTCTTTCTTTTTGTTTTCCTCATCGTGCTTGCTATCTTTATAACTTGCTTTTCTAATAATTGGCTTTAATGGGGCTGCTAGTTTAGATTCTGGGATTTCCTTATTTGGCACAACTACTTCTGTATATTCTTCTCCCATTGCTGTTTCTACAATAGCGTGATCTCCTTTTTTAAATTTTTCTTCTTTTGGATCAAAGAAATATATTTTTCCTATTTCTTTAAATTTAACTCCTATTACTGTTTTGTTCAATATTTCTTCTTCTCCTTTCTTATTGATTAAATAGACTAAATAATAATTTATCAATACACATATCATAATTGCAATTTAGATTTATATTTTTTTTAGTCTCTTCTACTTCATTAATATATTTTACATATTTTATATTTTCTTTTGCTTTTTTTATGAATATAACATTTAAGTAGTCTAATATATCTTGAATTTCTTCTTTATTTTTATATAATAGTTCTAATTTTGAAGTAATATCAGTTAATGAATATTGATTTATATTTTCAAATATAGTATCTAATTGAAGATAGATTTCTTTATGATTGTATAACTGAATTGCCTTACCAATACTGCCTTGACACGCATCTATCATATTATTAGAAAATTCCTTTAAATTTAAGTTTTCGTTTATATATTTTTGTAATTCTGTATTAGATAAAGGATTAAAATAAAACTTTAAGCATCTAGATTTTATAGTGTTTAAAATATTATTTTCGTTTGATACAATCAAAATAATAGTTACAAAGCTTGGTGGTTCTTCTAATGTTTTTAGCAAAGCATTTTGTGCTTCTTTTGTCATATATTCGCTATCATCTATGATATATACTTTTTTTTCTGAAACAATTGGTAATTCTTGCACTTTTCTTTGAATTGCTCTAATGTTTTCTATTTTTATGCTATTTTCTTCATCTTCTAGATTTATTTCATAATAATCTGGATTGTTGTTATTAGCAAATTCTATACAAGACTTACATACTTGGCACGGTTTTTGTTCTTGGTTATTACAAAGTATTCCTTTTGCAAATTCCTTTGCAAATAGCTTTTTCCCTATTCCTTTTTCACCTACAAACATATAACTGTGTGTTGTAGAATTTGTATTTAATATTTTAATTAGATTTTGTTTTATTTTTTCATTTCCAATTAATTCATTAAAACTCATTTAATACCTCAAATTAAACTTTTCCAAATTCACTTAATGGCCAAAATCTGAATACAACTTTTCCTTCTATTTTTTCATAAGGTATACAGCCAAACATTCTTGAATCTCCGCTATTTTCGCGATTGTCTCCCATTACAAAAACGCTTCCTTCTGGAACAGTTAAATCTATATATTTTCCGCCTCTGCCTGCATCTGTGATAACATCTGATGGTATGTAGTCTTCTTGTAATTCTTCTCCATTAATATATACTTTTCCATCTTTTATTTGAATGTGTTCTCCAGGAAGAGCAATTACTCTTTTTATATAGCTAGTTTTATTTAGTTCTATAACATAATAAATAAATTTTGAAAAAACTCCTTGTGGTTCATTATTATAAACTGCTACTGGATTATCTAAATTTACTTCTTCACCTTCACTTGCAACACTTGGTGCTTCAAATGTTATAATTTCTCCTCTTTTAGGTTCTGTTTTAAATGTTCTATATAATCTATTTAATATTAATCTATTATATGGTTGGAATGTTGGAACCATTGATGTTTGTTTTACAAGTGTTGGAGTTCCTATATAATATCTTACGAATAGAGCTAAAATTACGGCTATTATAATGCAATATACCCATTCGAATATGTTTTTTAATTTTGATTTTTTTTCTTCGTTCATTCGTTTTCCTCCTCTTAATTAACATTTTCTATTATATATTAATTATTGCATTTTATCAAGGATTTGGAGTAAAGAATTTAATTTTTCTAAGATATTCAGAGTAGCGCGAGGTGATTTCCATTAAAATTTTCGAGCAAGTTATGGGTGTGGACCGACAAATTATAGGCTGTTAGCAGAAACAAACTCGCGTGAAGTTTCTGCGCTACAGACTATTATGCAGTTGGGGCGTTGCGATGAAAATTTTAATAAATCACCGGGAGCGAGCCAAAATAAAGGATATAGTCTAAACTATATCCTTTACTTTTTCATATTTAATTCTAATCGATTACATATTTCTTAATAATGTATGCTCCTCCCGCTAAGATAATTATAGATGTAAAGATTAATCCTATATAGGTTGGAGTAGCTGCTGTTTTGATAGATAGAATTACTTGTGCATCGTCTATATCGTCTTCTTGTTTATTGTAATTATCTGGTGTTGAATCTATATCGTCATCACTATCTTTGCTTATCTCTGCATAGTTCGTTTTTACTCCTGTATTGCTTGTTCCATTCTTCCACGTTAATACTATTTCTACTGTCGCACTTTCTCCTGGATTTAATAGCGTGTCTTTTAATTTCTCGGTTACTACTTCTCCTTTTTTTACTTCTTTCCAGTCTGGGTTATCTTCTGCTTTGAATTCTAATCCTTCTGGTATATAGTCTTTTACTTCTTCTGCATATCCTGCTATTTCTCCTTCATTGGTTACTTTTATTGTATATGCAAATTTTACTGTCGTTTTACTCATTTGACTTGCTACTAAATCTACTTTTGCCATCTCTTCTGAGTCTTCCGTGAATCCTGTTTTCGTTACTGTTGTTTTTCCTTTATAGGTTACTCTTGTTTCTGTTACCCATTTCTTTAATGATAAGTCAAAGTATTGTTCTTTTACATATTCTTTATCTTCGTCATCTTCTGTTGGATCATTGTTGTCTGGTGTTGAATCTATATCGTCATCACTATCTTTGCTTATCTGGGCTGTATTTACTATTATTCTTCCTTTTTCTTCTGCTTTTTCTACTTTGAAAGCTATTTGTACGTCTTTATAGCTTAATATTTTCTGTCCATTTTCTTCTATTAGTCCTTCTATTATTTGGTCTTTTAAATAATCTGTTGTTACTTTTACAGCTTTTGTTATATCTTCCGTTTCGTTTCCTTCTGCATCTATTAACTTCCAGCCATATTGTTTATTTATCTCATTTTCTGGTAAATATTCTAATCCTTCTGGTAGATTATCTGTTATCTCTTCTGCGTATCCTGCTTTTTCTCCTTCATTATATACTCTTATTGTATAAATGATGATGTCTTCTGCTTTTACAGTAACTGGGTCTTTTGTGTGATTATATTTTATTTCTCCATCTTCTGTAAATTCTACCTCTGGATATCTATTGTTATATTCTGTATTATTTACCTTTGTGATAAATTTTCTTAACGCTAAATCAAAATATTGTAATTCTACATATTCTCTGTCTATATCGTCTTCGTTGTCTTTATCTTCTTCGTAATCTTCATCTCCTGTTGGGTCTGAGTCAATATCTTTATCACTATCTTTTGATATTTGCGCTACGTTTTTGATGCTATTACTCTTTCCTTTTTCTGCTGTCATTATTACTCTGAATTGTACTTCTACATCTTTGTAGTATAATGTTATTCCATTTTCGTTTTCTTCTCTTCCTGCTATTTCATTATTAACATCTATTTCTGATAAATAATCTGTTGTTATTTTTACCGCTTCTTCTACTTCGTCTGTCTCGTTTCCTTCGCTATCTATCATTTTCCATCTATAGCCTACGTTTACAGAGCTATTTGGTAAGTATTCTAGTCCTTCTGGTATTGTATCTGTAATTTCGTTTGCGTAGCCTGCTAATGTTCCTTCATTATATACTCTTATTGTATAAGTAATGATATCTCCTTTTTCTACTATTAATGGTGTTTTACTATGAGTATATTTTGCATCTGTTATAGTATTTCCTGATTCATCTACAGTTCCTAGTTTTGATGCATCTACTTCTGGCTCTCTTGATTGTTCTTCTTCATTTACTTTTGTAATGAATTTTCTTAAGGCTAAATCGAATTGTTTATCTTCTGGCAAAGGAATATTTTCAACAGTAATTGTTATAACATTATCTTGTACGCTTACAGTAACACCTTCTATTTGCTCTTCCATACTTACTTCAGTAATTTGATATTCATCATCTATTAATTCTACTTTTACATTAATTTTAACTTCTATAGGGCCTTCTTTTGCCATATATCCTTCTGGTGCTTCTGTTTCTTCTAGTTTATAAATAAATTGATAATTGCCTTCTTCTGTTAAATTTCCTTCTGCAATTTCTTCTCCTGAATCTGATATAAGAATTGGTTCTCCATCGTCAATTTTAAACCAAGCTCCAGAAAGTGGAGTTTTTCCATCTTCACCCACTTTTAATAGTTTTACACTATATACATTAGTTTTCTTTTTGTTGATAATTTGAATAATTACATCGTTAGATTCTGCATTATAATTTGCTTTTACTTTTGTTTCATCTAGCTCATTTCCTTCTTCGTCTGTAATTTCAACATTTTCAATTATATAGCTTCCGTTTTCTTCTTTAATTGTTCCGGAAATTTTAATAACTAATTCTTCAAATGTAATTTCATATCCTATTGGTGCTTTTACTTCTTTTATTCTATATGTAAATTCAAATGAATCACCTACTATTTTTTGTGATTCTAACTCTAACACACCTTTAGTTGTTTTTAAAGTAATTGGTTCTTCTTCCCCTACTGTTATTTCAAATGTTGCTTCTGAAGAAACAATAATATTTCCTTGCTCATCTATTTTTTGTAGTTGTATTCCTAAACTTTTTGGAATATGTTTATTTGTAATAATTAATTTATTTTCATTATTTGTATAACTTACTACATAACCATCTGGAACCGCTGTTTCTTTTACAGTGTAAGTCACATCTTTTCCATTTTCTTTTGCTAATATATTTTCCCAAGTATGAGTCCAATTATTACTCTCATCTAAAGTAACTTTATAGTTATCTCCCATTGATTCTTCTTCGCCATCTACATTTTTGTATAATTGTACTTCTATACTTTCTGGTCTTATTCCGTCTTGGTTATTTTCGTCCTCCCATACTTTTTCTACGCTAACTTGTGTTAAGTTAATATCAAAATTGTCACTTAATTTTTTAGTTACTTCTTTTGATAATACTAAAACAACAGGTTGTGTATTTGCTGGTTCGTCATCATCTGTTAATACTAAAAATGTTTTTTCATCATATTTATATTCTATTTCAATAGTTAATGATGCATTTGTTAATCCGTTTTTAGCAATTTTTAAATAAAATTTTTTTCCTATTAAATCTTTAATGTCATTTCCATTTACTGTTTCTTTTGATTCATTTAATATAGTATAATTTCCACTAATAGATACAGATTTAATATATTCTTTGTTGGTTGCTGTTAATTCAAAAGGTCCTGCGATATAGAAGCCATCTTGTTCATAAACAACAGCATCTTTTTTAGATAATTCCATAGTTGGTACAATATTAGTATCTTCTTTTCCTGCTTCTGCTCCTTCTACTAAGTATTTATATAGAGCATCAAATTTAGCTTGTTTTACTTCTCCACTTTTTACAGTGGTTGCTCCAACTTCTGGTGCACCTCCATTTGGATAATCTGGATAAATAGTTTCTTTGTTTTCTTGAGAAATTTGATTTCCATCTTTATCACAAATTCCTTCAATTGTATTTTCAAATACACAGTCTGGGTTTGTAAAGTGCCAAATTGCTATTTGTTGTATTATTTTTACATCTTCAAAAGATAATTTTGTAGATTCTCTATCATTTTTTTTCATATCTTCTTTTGCAAAGTCAGACCAGTTATGATCAGCAGCTATTTTTTCACTTGCTTTGCTTAATAAAGTTGTTAAATCATCTTTTGATGTTGCAACTTCATTTAAAATCCACAATATTTCTTTTTTAACATCATCACTAAGTTCACCAATAATTTCTTTATATTTTTCATCTGTTAATTCTTTCAAATTATATTGATTTTGATATTGTTTGGTATTATGCTCCAATACGTTTCCATCTGGTGAACCAAATCCTTTTGATAGGTTTAAACAATAAATATCTTTATATTGCTCATTTTGATCAATAATAGACCAATAATCATAACCTTCATTGGTTTGATATCCACTTGGTTGTATTTTTAATGTTATTGGTACGACAGTTACTTCATTACTTAGTATTGGTAATGTTTCTCTGTTTATTTTTTCTCCAGTAAATGCAGAGGTTATTTCTGAAGCTCGTACGTTATAAGCCGTCATCAACATAACCATTCCTAATAAAATTACAGATAATTTTAATAATATTTTTTTCATTTTTTACTCCTTTTATATAAAAAATAAAATTTTATTTGTTCCAATAGTATTCTTATTACTTTATTTTATGAGAACTTTTTAAACATATCTCACTTTCTATTATACACCTTTTTTGTTTATTTTTCAACTAATTATGTAAAAAAGCTTCTTGATTTAGTAAAGAATTTAATTTTAATAAATCACCGGGAGCGAACTTAATTGTCTTTGTAAATGATTACTTTGATAAATTTTATAATTTATCTGAAGCCATTTAAAATAGAACACGCAAAGCGTGCCCTATTTTCTATTCGATTACATATTTCTTAATGATGTATGCTCCTCCTGTTAAAATAATTATAGATGTAAAGATTAATCCTATATAGGTTGGAGTAGCTGCTGTTTTTATAGATAAAATTACTTGTGCATCGTCTATGTCGTCTTCTTGTTTATTGTAATTATCTGGTGTTGAATCTATGTCGTCATCACTATCTTTGCTTATCTCTGCATAGTTAGTTTTTACTCCTGTATTGTTTGTTCCATTCTTCCACGTTAATACTATTTCTACTGTCGCACTTTCTCCTGGATTTAATAGCGTGTCTTTTAATTTCTCGGTTACTACTTCTCCTTTTTTTACTTCTTTCCAGTCTGGGTTATCTTCTGCTTTGAATTCTAATCCTTCTGGTATATAGTCTTTTACTTCTTCTGCATATCCTGCTATTTCTCCTTCATTGGTTACTTTTATTGTATATGCAAATTTTACTGTCGTTTTACTCATTTGACTTGCTACTAAATCTACTTTTGCCATCTCTTCTGAGTCTTCCGTGAATCCTGTTTTCGTTACTGTTGTTTTTCCTTTATAGGTTACTCTTGTTTCTGTTACCCATTTCTTTAATGATAAGTCAAAGTATTGTTCTTTTACATATTCTTTATCTTCGTCATCTTCTGTTGGATCATTGTTGTCTGGTGTTGAATCTATATCGTCATCACTATCTTTGCTTATCTGGGCTGTATTTACTATTATTCTTCCTTTTTCTTCTGCTTTTTCTACTTTGAAAGCTATTTGTACGTCTTTATAGCTTAATATTTTCTGTCCATTTTCTTCTATTAGTCCTTCTATTATTTGGTCTTTTAAATAATCTGTTGTTACTTTTACAGCTTTTGTTATATCTTCCGTTTCGTTTCCTTCTGCATCTATTAACTTCCAGCCATATTGTTTATTTATCTCATTTTCTGGTAAATATTCTAATCCTTCTGGTAGATTATCTGTTATCTCTTCTGCGTATCCTGCTTTTTCTCCTTCATTATATACTCTTATTGTATAAATGATGATGTCTTCTGCTTTTACAGTAACTGGGTCTTTTGTGTGATTATATTTTATTTCTCCATCTTCTGTAAATTCTACCTCTGGATATCTATTGTTATATTCTGTATTATTTACCTTTGTGATAAATTTTCTTAACGCTAAATCAAAATATTGTAATTCTACATATTCTCTGTCTATATCGTCTTCGTTGTCTTTATCTTCTTCGTAATCTTCATCTCCTGTTGGGTCTGAGTCAATATCTTTATCACTATCTTTTGATATTTGCGCTACGTTTTTGATGCTATTGCTCTTTCCTTTTTCAGCTGTCATTATTACTCTGAATTGTACTTCTACATCTTTGTAGTATAATGTTATTCCATTTTCGTTTTCTTCTCTTGCTGCTATTTCGTTATTAACATCTATTTCTGATAGATAATCTGTTGTTATTTTTACCGCTTCTTCTACTTCGTCTGTCTCATTTCCTTCGCTGTCTATCATTTTCCATCTATACCCTAAGTTTACAGAGCTGTTTGGTAAATATTCTAGTCCTTCTGGTATTGTATCTGTAATTTCATTTGCATATCCTGCTAATGTTCCTTCATTATATACTCTTATTGTATAAGTAATGATGTCTCCTTTTTCTACTATTAATGGTGTTTTGCTATGAGTATATTTTGCATCTGTTATAGTATTTCCTGATTCGTCTACAGTTCCTAGTTTTGATGCATCTACTTCTGGCTCTCTTGATTGTTCTTCTTCATTTACTTTTGTAATGAATTTTCTTAAGGCAAGGTCGAAATGTTTTACAATTAATTTTTCGAAATCATCATCATCTTGATGTCCTTCTACAAATGAATTTTCTGTAGAAGCATTTGCTTCTTCATCTTTATAATTAGATAAATCTACGTTATTTTCATCTCCTAGTACAGAATCTAAGCCATCTGTATGTGTTCCGTTCATATCTTGTGCATCTGTAATTTCTGCTAAGTTTGTTAAGTATTCGCCTGTGACTGCTTCATCTGTTACTAAGCATTTTAATTGTACATCTATGTAGTCTAGTGTTTCTGAACCTTCAACGTAAGCATTTAACTTAGTATCTTCAACATCATCTAATCCAGTTAGTAAGCTATATGTATCTGTATTTAGCTTAGATGTGATAGTTGTTGTTATTCCGTTTTCAGTTAACATCCATAACCAATTACTGTTGAACTCTATTTCGTCTGCATATTCTTCTTCGTCAATTCCCTCTATACCATCTATAATTGGTAGTAAATGAGATGGTAAATGATCTGTAATCATTTCTACATATCCGTCTGTTTCGCCTTCATTGTATACTCTTATTGTATAAGTTACAATGTCGCCTCTTTGTACTGGTATTGGTTGTTTTGTATGTCTATATGTTGCTGTTCCTGTAGTTGCAATTGTACTCGTATCTACTTTTGGTTCTCTATCGTATTTTTGTTCATTTACTTGTGTAATAAACTTTCTTAAGCTTAAATCAAATTTTAAAGGACTATGTGTATTTGTAATGACAAATGTATCTTCCTCTTCACTATAACTTACTTCATAACCCTCTGGCACTACTTCTTCTTTTACAGAATATGTAATGTCGTTGCCTTCTTCTTTTGCCGGCAAATCATTCCATTCTGTGGTCCAGTTATTTCCTACATTTAATTCAGCTTTATACTCAGGTCCCATAGATTCTGCTTCTAAGCCATTAATAGATTGATATAATTGTACTTCTATGCTTTCCGGTCTTATTACATCTTGATCATCAAAATCATTCCACTCTTTTCTTACTTTTTTGTTTACCTTTTGTGGTGTATAACTATTGGTTATTGTAATTTCGTCTGCTTGGTTGAAGTTTTCTGTACTATATCTTTCTGTATAACCAGCTGGTACTTCTACTTCCTCTACTGTATAAATAATTAATTCGCCATTTTCTTTAGCATCTAATTCTTCCCAAGTGTATTTCCAACCATTTGATTGTTGTAAGGTTATTTCATCTCCTACTTTATTTTTTTGTCCTCCTACGGTTTTGTATAGCTGTACCTGTACGCTACTTGGTCTTATTCCATCCTGATTATCATTATCATTCCACTCTTTTTTTACGCTTTTATTTACCTTTTCTGGTGTATAACTGTTGGTTATTGTAATTGAATCTGTATTATCAAAATTATCTGCATTGTAAGTTACTGTATATTCATCTGGTACTTTTACCTCTTTTACTGAATAAGTAATATTTTCTCCATCTTTTTTCTCTGGTAAATTACTCCATATATGTCTCCAACTATTTTCCGCATTTAACTCTACTTTGTAATCAGATCCATCCATAGGTGTGGCTTCTGCATCACCAATTTGTTGATATAGTTGTACCTCTATACTTTCTGGTTGTTTCCTATCTCGATTACCACCATCAACCCAATTTTTTATAACTGTTTTTTCTATTGTTTTTGGAGTATATTGATTTGTGATTGTAGTTTTATTTCCCTCCACAGTATAATTGGCTGTATAGTTATCGTCATATTTTGTATTATCTTCAACTGCTTCACTTTCGCTACTTTTCTTCAATTCCTTCACAGTATAATTTTTCCCACTTAGCAAACTATGCCATATATAAGACCAACTATTTGCAGAATTTAAGGTTACACTATCTCCTAATTTCTGGTTATCTACATATAATTGTACTTTTATACTATCTGGTTGTAATCCGTCTTGATTTTCTGCATCATTCCATTTCTTTTCAACTTGTACGTCTACTAAATTAATTGTTGTTGTTAAAGTAAATTCTTTCTCTTCTTTTCTTACAATTACCATTGGTTGAGTTTCATCAACTTTATCTGTATTCGTTATAAATGTATTTGTTCTTTCATTGTATTTATAAGTCAAATCAAGCTTAATTGTAGAACTATCTGCTATATTAGCTTTTGGTATTTTTATATAGAATTTCTTATTTTCTGCTTCTAATATCTTTTTAAAATTATTGTCATCAACTTTATTTTTAGTTGCATCTAATAGGGTATATTCTTTATCTAATTTAGCAGAAATAGAAGTAATTTCTTCTAGATTTTCTCCAGATAAAGTATAAGGCCCAAATACATAAGATTCTCCATCTTCTTGAATTGTTTCTTCATCTTTTTCCACTTTTAATGAAGGTACTGCCCTTTTATAATCTGTTGATGCATTATCAATGAAATATTGATATAATTTTTTCATTTTACTTTTTCTGCTATAAGCAGTAACTTGACCTGTTAAATAATTATCTAAATCTTCATTTGATACTCCTCCTAAACTATCCATTATATTCATATTATTTGTAAAATGCCATATTACTAATCTTTGGGTTGCAATAACATCTTCCTTCGTTAAATTATAACTACTATATGTTGGCTCTTCTTCTATATTAATTTTTGCATTTTTTAATAATGCAATAAAATCTGGGTCCTTATTTATATCTTCAAAAGAAGCATCAGATACATACATATGATCTAAAACCCATAAAAGCTGATTAAATTTATCTTGAGTCCAATTTTCTTTTTCTGGAGAAGTAGTAGTATATGTTTTTAGATTTTCTAGAGTTAATTCTGTTGCAAAATTATATTCTGCTTCTTCAGCATCACTATTAAACCCTTGCTGTTCATTCAAACAATAATACTTATCATTTTCATTATTTTTATCATAAAAAGACCAAACCGTTTTGTCTGAATTATAAGTGTAAACACTTTCTTTTCTAGAAATTGTAATATTAATACTAGATATACGTTGCGTTTTCTCTATTGTTTGAACACTTTTTCTATTTATTTTTTCTCCGGTAAAAACAGAAATTATCTCTGTTGCCTGTACATTATTAAAAGATAAGAATATCATTACTCCTAATATCACCATCAAAAATTTTAATAATCTTTTTTTCATTTTAATACCTCTTACAGATTTAAAGTAATATAATATTATATTATAATATTACTTGCTTTTTATTTTTTAGTCAATAGCCTATTTTTCCATATTACGAGCATATTACAGCCATTTTTTATAGTTCTTTACGGAAACCACTTTTTGAGCTTTTAATTGCCCTGTAATGCCTTATATTACAATTATATAACATTTTTTCTTCTCTTTCAATGCGTTATGTTAAGTTGTTTTTTAAAATTCCTTGTTGCGCAAGTATTTTGTCAATTTTTATTGGTAAAAATTACATTTTTAAATTTTATACAAGAAAAGATGAATTAATAAATAGATTATTATAATAACATAAAAAATATGAACAAACTAAATGGAATGTCCTCCATATACAATATAGAAAACATTCCATTTTATTATACTAACTTAAACTTCCTGTTTTTGGATTCGGTTTAATGTTAATTTATTACATATCTCTTTATTAAGTAAATTCCTCCTGCTAAAATAATAGTTGATGTAAATATTAGTCCTATATAAATTGGAGCTTCTGATGTTTTAATAGATAAGATTACTTGTGCATCGTCTATGTCGTCTTCTTGTTTATTGTAATTATCTGGCGTTGAATCTATATCGTCATCACTATCTTTGCTTATCTCTGCATAGTTCGTTTTTACTCCTGTATTGTTTGTTCCATTCTTCCACGTTAATATTATTTCTACTGTCGCACTTTCTCCTGGATTTAATAGCGTGTCTTTTAGTTTCTCGGTTACTACTTCTCCTTTTTTTACTTCTTTCCAGTCTGGATTATCTTCTGCTTTGAATTCTAATCCTTCTGGTATATAGTCTTTTACTTCTTCTGCATATCCTGCTATTTCTCCTTCATTGGTTACTTTTATTGTATATGCAAATTTTACTGTAGTTTTACTCATTTGACTTGCTACTAAATCTACTTTTGCCATCTCTTCTGAGTCTTCCGTGAATCCTGTTTTTGTTACTGTTGTTTTTCCTTTATAGGTTGCTCTTGTTTCTGTTACCCATTTCTTTAATGATAAGTCAAAATATTGTTCTTTTACATATTCCTTATCTTCGTCATCTTCGGTTGGGTCATTGTTGTCTGGTGTTGAATCTATATCGTCATCACTATCTTTACTTATCTGGGCTATATTTTCTATTATTCTTCCTTTTTCTTCTGTTTTTTCTACTTTGAAGGCTATTTGTACGTCTTCATAACTTAATATTTTTTCTCCATTTTCGTCAGTAGTAATACCATTTAATAATTTATCTTTTAGATAATCTGTTGTTACTTTTACAGCTTTTGTTATATCTTCTGTTTCGTTTCCTTCTGCATCTATTAACTTCCAGCCATATTGTTTATTTATCTCATTATCTGGTAAATATTCTAATCCTTCTGGTAGATTATCCGTTATCTCTTCTGCGTATCCTGCTTTTTCTCCTTCATTATATACTCTTATTGTATAAATGATGATGTCTTCTGCTTTTACAGTAACTGGGTCTTTTGTGTGATTGTATTTTACTTCTCCACCTTCTGTAAATTCTACTTCTGGATACCTATTATTATAGTCTGTATCATTTACTTTCGTAATAAATTTCCTTAATGCAAGATCAAATGGATTATAAATATATGTATTTGTTATTGTAATAATATCTGTATCGTTGTAATTTTCATTACTGTAACTTTCTACATATTTATTAGGTACATTTAATTCTTTTACTGTATAAGTAATTTCTTGCTCATTTTCCTTAGATGGTAGGTCTGACCAAGTATAACTCCAGCTATTTGATTCTTGTAATGTAATCTCATCTCCGACTTCTTGTGTTCTATCTCCCACAGTTTTATATAGCTGTACTTTTATATTATTTGGTCTTATTCCATTTTGATTATCACTGTCTACCCACGCTTTTTTTACTGTTTTTCTTACAAATTCTAATTGGTGTATATTGGTTATTGTAATAATGTCTATTTCTTCATAAGTTTCTGCACTATATTGGACTGTATATCCATCTGGCACATTTATTTCTTCTACTGAATAAATAATGTCTTGTCCGTCATTTTTAGCTGGTAAATTGCCCCACGTTTTTGTCCATCCGTTTTCTTCATTTAGTTGCGCTTTATAGTCGTCACCCATTGATACCTTTTCTATTCCTAAATTCTTATATAACTGTACTTCTATGCTATCTGGCCTTATTCCGTCCTGATTATCACTATCTACCCACACTTTTCTTACTGTTTTTTCCACTACTTCTGGGGTATGTTGATTGGTAATAGTTGTTTTATTGTCTGCTATAACATAGCTTGCAGTATAATTGTTATCATATCTGCCATTATTTTCTACTGCAACTTTATTTGAATTTAATTCTTTTACAGAATAATTTTTTCCACTTAATAGTCCATACCATATAAAGGTCCATTCATTTTCTGCATTTAATGTTTCACTATTTCCTAAAGGTTGTTCATCTAAATATAATTGTACTTCTATGCTAGTTGGCCTTACACCATCTTGATTTTCCGCATCTTCCCATTGTTTTTCAACTTGTATATTTTGTAATTCTATGGTTGCTGTAAATGTTACTTCATTTTCTGTTTCTTTTACATTTACAATCGGTTGCGTTTGCTCTATTTTTTGTTCATTAGTCATTAATTTACAAGTTCTTTCATTATAAGTATACTGTATATTCAATTGTATTTCTGAACTTTGTGTTATATGATTTTTTGATATTTTTATATAAAAATTTTCCCCTATTACATTTTTAAAATTATTATCATTTACTTCTTCTTGTGATTTATCTAATAAAGTATAATTAGTTTCTGAATCAACTTTAATAGATTTAATAGAAGCTTTGTCCCCTTTTGTTAATTTTAATGTATATGGACCAAGTATATAACTATTTTCTGATTCTTGAATAGTCGCATCAGTTTGAACTACCTCTAATTCTGGTTCTTCTCTTTTATATGTTTCTGAAGCAGTATTGGCAAAATATTCACATAACGTTTTCATTTTGCTTAGTCTGCTATATATTGTGTCTCCTGTAAGCATATCCCTATGATCTTCGTCAGGTGCTCCTGATATGCTACTAATTACATTCATATCATTTGTAAAGTACCATATTGCTAACTGTTGAGTTGCAATAACATCATCTTTTATCAAATTATATTCATTATTGTCTGATGTTTCTATATTAATGCTTGCATCTTTTAATAATTCAATAAAATCTGGATCTTCATTTATATTTTCAAAAGAAGAATCTGGTACATAAATATGATCTAAAATCCATAAAAGTTTATTAAATTTATCTTCAGTCCATTCTATTACTTTAGAAGATTTTGTATATTTTTTTAAATTATCTAACGTAAGAAGTACTTCTGAATTATATTCTGCTGTTGTTTCTGCAAACCCCTGCTCATAATTTAAACAATAATATATCTCATCAGGGTTATCTTGATCTGAAAATTTCCAAATATCTTTGTTACCATTGTATTTATAGTTGCTTGCTTTTCTCTCAATTGTTATAGGTACTTTTTCTAAACTGTTAAAGGCTTCAATTGTTTGAATGCTTTTTCTATTTAATTTTTCCCCAGTAAAAACAGAAGTTATTTCTGCACCTTGTACTTTGTTTGGAATCAAACATAAGATTACTCCCAATATGATAATTGCTAATGCAAATAATTTCTTTTTCATTTCAATACCCCTTTAAATATATTAATATAATTTTATATTAATTGTTTTTTAAAGTGGTGTCAATAGGCTATTTTTCTATATTACAGGCATATTACAAAGCATTTTTTACCCCTTTACGGAAGCTACTTTTTTAACATTTAATTGTCTAAAAATGTCATATATTACATTTTTATAACATTTTAAATTTTTATTTAATTATACGATAAACTGTACGAAAATATCGTACAGTTAAATATGTAAATAATTCAAATATCGACAAAATGTCGACGGTTATAGAAAAATAAAAAGTGAGTTGTACGCAAAATGCGTACAACTGAAAATGAAATCTACAAAAGATGGAAAAAGTTATTTGACAGATACATCAGATACAAAAGGAATTTTGAGACTGATTGAATCCATACCCAGTCCAAATGCAGAGCCATTTAAACTTTGGTTAGCTGAGCTATGGAAAGAAAGAATTGATGAAGTATTTGACCCAGAACTTGCAAAAGAGCATAGGCCTTATGGATTAGAAGAAAATAAAAAAGTTGCAAAAATGGGTGGTCACGCTGCAAAAGTTGCAAGAGAAGATATAGAAAAAAATTTAGGAAAAACTGTTATTAGTAACAAGAATTCTTTAAGTTATAAATATATAAATCAAAAACAATTAAGTAAGGATATTAATAAAAAAGATTAATATATGTGAAATTGTAGTAATACCAACACTTTCAAGATGCAGAGAGCAATTTTTAATGTAATTTTAATGTAACTGGGAATTGCATTTATAAATTTTAAAAATAAAATTACTTGAAAAATATTGACTATATATCAATATTTTGATAAAATATGTATATAATATTTATGGAGGTGTTTAGTAT
>CANQDX010000023.1 GCA_947594065.1 uncultured Clostridia bacterium | reverse complement strand
TTAAATGAACAAATCTGATTTAGTAGCAGCAATGGCTGCAAAAACAGGAGACACAAAAAAATGTGCTGAAGAAACATTAAATGCTTTCGTAGACGTTGTTACTGAAGCATTAGTTAAAGGAGACAAAGTACAATTAGTTGGTTTCGGTTCTTTCGAAGTAAGAAAAAGAGCAGCTAGAAAAGGTAGAAATCCACAAACTAAAGAAGAAATTAAAATACCAGCATCAAAAGCTCCAGTATTCAAAGCTGGAAAAGCATTAAAAGATTTAGTTAATAAAAAATAATTTATAAATAAAAAGGACATCTTATGATGTCCTTTAATTATTATTGTAATTTTCTTTTTTGCATTCTATAAGTTATTTTAGAAATAAAGTTAGAAGGAAATAGGTGTGCTCCAATTCTTGCAAGTTTTATTTCAAGGCCAGGAAGAATGTAATTCCAATTCCAGAAGAAGCACCAGTAATTAAAGCCTTCATATAGATACCTCTTTTCCATTCAAATAATTTAAAATATCGCCATCTGTTTTAAAATTAAAAACTAATTTGTAGGCACACAATTCTTGTACTTTCTTACCAAATTTTTTATTTATTTCATTAATTCCATATTTTCCATCACCCAATATAGGATGCCCAATAAAAGCAAGATGTGCACGAATTTGATGCGTTCTACCAGTATGTAACTGTACCTCTAAAGTTGATAGATTATCTTTTGTATTTTCATCTATTACTTTATAAGATGTGATAATTGGTCTATAACCAGTTTTAAGAGTATGACTAATATGTACAATAGATTTTTTACTATCTTTAAACAAATAATCTGTTAAAGTAGCTTGCTTTTTATCTAATATACCCAAAACCGTGCATTTATAATATTTTGAAATTTCTTGATTCTCAATTTTTTCATTTAAAATATTTAAAGCAGTCTGCGTTTTAGCATAAATAATTAAACCAGATGTATTTCTATCTAACCTGTGGCAGGGATATGGAAAGTTATTGCCTAAATTAGAATATTTATTTTGTAAGTATTGTGTTAAATTATCTTCCGTAGAACTTAATACTTCAATTCCAGCAGGTTTCAAAACAATCAATAAATTTTCGTCTTCATATACTATTTTCAAATCAAAAGAACGAAATAAAAATTGGTCGTCTAAATAAATTTCAACAACATCATCTTTACAAACCACAATATTTTCCGTAATTCTTTTACCATTCACTTTAATATCTTTTTTCCTTAATGCTTTATAAAACATAGAAGAACTAAGTCCATTAAAATTGAATTGTAAAAAGGACTGGATCTTTTTATTATTAAATTTATCATTAACTATTATCTTTCTCATAATGTTAATTATACAAAAAAAACAAATAAAATACAACAAAATTATTCACCTTTATTTATTGCAAACTTTATTTTTGTACTAGACCTTTATTTTTAAATAAAAATGTTATATAATGGTAAAAAATAAATAAAGGAGAAAACAAATGGGAGATTTTGTACACTTACACGTCCATAGCGAATATAGTTTGCTAGATGGAGCCAATCGAATAAAAGAATTACCTAAAGTTGCAAAAGAGCTTGGAATGGATGCTATTGCAATTACAGATCACGGTGTAATGTATGGTGTTATTGAATTTTATAAAGCGTGCAAGGCAGAAGGAATAAAACCAATTATTGGCTGTGAAGTGTATGTTGCTCCTAGAACCAGATTTGATAAAGAAGTAGGAATTGATAATAAATATAATCATTTAATCTTACTTGCAAAAAATAATGAAGGCTATAAAAACCTAAGCAAAATGGTATCTATTGGATTCACAGAAGGTTATTATTATAAACCAAGAATAGATTTAGAAACTTTAGAAAAGTACCACGATGGATTAATTTGTTGTAGTGCTTGTATGGCAGGAAGTGTGCCACAAGCAATATTAGAAGGAAATATGGAAAAAGCAGAAGAAATTGCGTTGTGGTATAAAAATTTATTTGGAGAAGATTATTACTTAGAAATTCAAACTAACACTTTAAAAGAACAAACACTAGTAAACCAAAAATTAGTAGAATTATCAAAGAAACTAGAAATTCCACTAGTTGCAACAAATGATGCTCATTACACAAGAAAAGAAGATGCATATAACCACGAAGTTCTTTTGTGCATTCAAACTGGAAAGAAAATGTCAGATGTGGACAGAATGCGTTTTGCAACAGATGATTTCTATATTAAAAGCCCTGAAGAAGTAAAAGCCTTTTTCCCAAACTTTCCAGAAGCATTAGAAAATACAGTAAAAATAGCTGAAAAATGTAATGTAGAATTTGAATTTGGCCATACTATTCTTCCAAATTATGAAGTACCAAAAGAATTCCCAACCCATTATGATTACTTCAAAAAATTATGTGATGACGGAATTCGAAAAAGATATGGACAAAATCCACCACAAGAAATTTTAGATAGAATGGAATACGAAATATCTGTTATTCAAAAAATGGGGTATGTAGATTACTTCTTAATTGTGTGGGATTTCATTAACTGGGCAAAATCAAATGGAATCCCTGTAGGTCCAGGACGTGGTTCTGGCGCAGGTTCTATTGTTGCTTACGCCATAGGAATAACCGATATTGACCCAATTCAATATAATTTATTGTTTGAAAGATTCTTAAATCCAGAAAGAATTAGTATGCCAGACTTCGATGTTGACTTTTGTTATGAAAGAAGACAAGAAGTAATCGACTATGTTGCTAGAAAATATGGTAGAGACCACGTTTCTCAGATTATCACATTTGGTACAATGTCTGCAAGAATGGTAATAAGAGATGTAGGAAGAGCTTTAGATTTTCCATATTCAGAAACAGATAAACTTGCAAAAATGGTGCCATTTGAAATACATATTACAATAAAAAAAGCAATGGAACAAAATAGGGAACTAAAAGAATTATACGATAACAATGAAGAAATTCATAAATTATTAGACATTGCAATGGGACTAGAAGGAATGCCAAGACAGGCTTCTACTCACGCGTGTGGAGTGGTTATTACCAAAGAACCAGTAGATACCTATGTACCTTTATATGTTAATGAAGGTGCTATTTCCACACAATATACAATGACAATCTTAGAAGAACTAGGGTTATTAAAAATGGACTTCTTAGGACTAAGAACATTAACCGTTATACAAGATGCGATTAACTTAGTAAAGAAAAATAGAGGAATTGATGTTGAATTTGACAAAGGAATGAATGATCCAAAAATATATAAATTATGGGGAGAAGGAAAAACAGTTGGAATATTCCAATTTGAAAGTGCTGGTATGACGAACTTTATGAAAGAACTTAAACCAGATAGCCTAGAAGATATTATAGCTGGTGTTTCTCTGTATCGACCAGGACCTATGGATCAAATTCCAAGATATATAAAAAACAAATTAAATCCAGAACACGCAGAATACACACATCCAGCATTAGAACCAATTTTAAAAGTAACTTATGGATGTATGGTTTACCAAGAGCAAGTTATGCAAATTGTAAGAGATTTAGCAGGATATTCACTAGGTAGAGCAGATTTAGTACGTCGTGCTATGGGAAAGAAAAAGCTAGATGTAATGGCAAAAGAAAGAGAAGTCTTTATTCACGGACAGGTAGACGAACAAGGAAATATAGTTGTTCCGGGATGTGTAAGGAATGGAATAGACGAAGCATCTGCAAATAAAATATTTGATGAAATGGCTGAGTTTGCAAAATATGCATTCAATAAATCACACGCAGCAGCTTATGCAGTTGTATCATACAGAACAGCATACTTAAAGGCATATTACCCAGAAGAATTTATGGCAGCCACATTAAATAGTTATTTAGGAAACTTAGATAAAATTCCATTATACATTGACGAATGTAGAAGAATGAACATAGAAATATTAAAGCCAGATGTAAATGAAAGTGCAACAAAATTCACAGTTCATAACAATAAAATAAGATTTGGTTTAGGAAGCATAAAAAATGTTGGTGTAGCTGTTGTAGACAGTATTGTAGCAGAAAGAGAAAAAAATGGAAAATATAAAAGCTTTACAGATTTTTGCGAAAGAGTTCAAGGTGAATCTGTTAATAAAAAATGCATAGAGAGTTTAATTAAAGCAGGTGCATTTGATGGCTTTGAACAAACAAGAAGTACACTTTTAGCATCTTTTGAAAATATAATAGATACCATTCAAAATAGCAATAGAAACAGTTTCAAAGGACAAGTAACAATGTTTGATTTAGACTCTGTAGATAATGAAAAAAAGGAAGAATTAAAGTATAACTTCACAGAACAAAAAGAATTTGAAGATAAAGAATTATTATCGATGGAAAAAGAAATGCTAGGCATTTATATATCAGGCCATCCTTTAGAAAAAATAAGAGATCAAATTATAAAAAACACAAATATAGATTCTATGAAAATGAGAGAAATAAAAGAAGAACTAGATACTACAGGAAATACAATAAGCTACAAAGATGGGCAATTCGTGAAATATGCTGGAATTATTTCAAGCATTAAGAAAAAATATACCAAAAGCAATAAACTAATGGCATTTGCTACAGTTGAAGATTTATATGGCTCAGCAGAAATTATTATTTTTGAAAACGCTTATCAAAATGCAGCAAATATACTTGTAACAGATAGCATTGTTTTAGTAGAAGGAAGGCTAAGCATAAGAGAGGACGAAGAAGTTAAAATAGTAGCAAGAGAAATTAAAGACTTTTCAAATGCTCAGCACAAACAAAAAATATTAAGAATTAATATAACCAATTTAGATGAAAGCGCAAAAAAGAAATTAAGAGGAGCTTTAAAATTCTTCAATGGTGAAAGAAATAACACACCTGTACAAGTAATTAGTGGAGAAAATGTTTTAGACTGTGGTACAATTTACTTAACAAAAGAAATTTTAGAAGAAATAAAAGAACTAATGGGAGAAGAAATTGTAAGCTTCGAATGACAAATTTTCCCAAAACACTTGCATTTTTGAAAAATTTATGTTAATATTAATATAGTATTGTTTAAATTATTAAAAAAGGAATGAAAAAAATGAGTGCAGAAACAAAACAAAAAATTGGAATATTTTCTGTGTTAAAAAATTTATTTAATTCAGAAACAGATATAGAAGATTATGACGATGTAGAATTACCAAAAGAATTAAAAGATGCATTAAAGGATCTTAAAGGAAAAGAAGATAGAGCAGAACAACCAGTTAATGTAGAAACCAAAAAATCTTCAAGTAACGCAGGATTTGCTCCAAAAATAGATCCAAAAACAGAAGAGGCAATGAGAAAAATGCATAATCAACAAGTAAGCAAAGAAGAAGATAGAGAAAGATAAGAACAAAGAAACAGAGTTGCAGCTCTGTTTTTTTAATAAAATGTGTTGACAAAATTAAATAAAGCAAGTATAATAGTACTTGCAATTTATTTATGGCGAAGTAGCTCAGTTGGCTAGAGCATTCGGTTCATACCCGAAGTGTCGAGAGTTCGAATCTCCCCTTCGCTACCAATTATTTTTAAACAATATAAGAAAAATGCAATTTCGATTGCATTTTTTTTGTATAAAATATATAATAGAAATGCTTCTGTTTGTAAAACTAAGCAATCTAAAATTATAGGAGAAAAATAATGAAAAAAAATGAAGAAATAAACTATAAAAATTATTTAGCACTATGCCCGTTAGATGGAAGATACAAAGAAATAAGTGAAAAATTAGCACCATATTTTTCTGAATATGCTTTAGTAAAAAACAGAGTAAAAGTAGAAATTTACTGGTTAAAGTTTTTGCTAGAAAATATTACATCTTCAAAAATATTAAATGACTTTGATAAGAGCAAAATAAATGATATAATAAGCATTTATGAAAGCTATTCAGAAGTTTCATATAATAGAATTAAGGAAATAGAGCAAATTACTAATCACGATGTAAAAGCTGTAGAATTATTTATAGCAGAACAGTTAAAAGAAAAAGGAATGGAAAGTTTAGTTAGTTTTGTACATATTGGTTGTACATCAGAAGATATAAATAATACTGCCTATTCTAATATGATAGCAACTGCTATAAAAGAAGTATGGCTTCCAAAAGCAGAAAATTTGTTAGAAGTGGTTACTAATTTAGCAAAAGAAAATGCAAATATTCCTATGCTTGCCCATACTCACGGACAGCCTGCTACGCCAACAACTGTTGGAAAAGAATTTGCTGTTTTTAGCTATCGCTTTCAAAAATCTTTAGAACATATTAAAAGTATGAAAACTTACGCAAAATTTAATGGGGCAACAGGAAATTATTCTGCTATTTCAATTGCATTCCCAAACGAAGATTGGCAAATGTTATCTAATAAATTTGTAGAAGAATATTTAGAACTTGAATTTAACCCTGTTACCACTCAAATAGAAAATCACGACTATATTTGCCACATAGCAGATGGAATAAGAAATTTTAATAATATTCTTTTAGATTTAGATGTAGATATGTGGCTATATATTAGTATGGAATATTTTAAACAAATAGCTGTAAAAAATGAAGTAGGAAGTAGCACAATGCCCCATAAAGTTAATCCAATACGATTTGAAAATAGTGAAGCAAATATTGATATGTCTAATGCCATTTGGATGGCGCTATCTAATAAATTACCACGTTCAAGAATGCAAAGAGATTTATCTGATTCTTCTGCACAAAGAAATATTGGGCTCGCATTTGGCTATTCTCTTCAGGCAATTGACCAAACAATTGGTGGTTTAAAGAAAGTAGAAGTGAATAAAGAAAAAATTGCATTAGACTTAGAAAATAGATGGGAAGTATTAGCAGAGCCTATTCAAACAATGCTTAGAAAATATGGTATACCAGATGCTTATAATACTTTAAAAAACTTAACAAGAGGAAAATCAATAACCAAAGAAAGCTTGCAGGAATTTATAAAAACATTGGATGTTTTATCACAAGAAGATAAAGAATTGTTATTAAAATTAACGCCATCTACCTATATAGGCTTAGCTTCTAAAATAACAGAAGAGATTGAATGCAATTTATAGGAAATATAAGTAGGAAGATGATTGAGATAGCTACAAAGCTCAAACTTTTTTCTTAAAATATTTGCAATTTACTTAAATATGTGTTACAATATCATAGTCGAATAAAATGAACTTTTTAAGGAGGAACCTTATATGCAAATTTTAAAATATATTCTAATTGCAGTAGATATTGTAATTGCATTTATAGTAATTATATTAACAATGTTACAACACAAAGATGATCCAGGTTTATCTGGTACAATCACTGGTGCAGGCTCTAATAATTTCTTAGATAAAAATAAAACCAGAACAAGAGAAGGAAGATTAAAGAAGTGGACAATTATATTTGGTATTATTTTTGTAATTGTTACAATTGTACTAAGTATTATTTATCCTTTATAATTATAATAACAAATGGAGCTATTTTTAAGTATAATGGCTCCATTTTAGATTTTAAAGGTTTATATACATTAGAAGGGAAAATATATGTTAAATAAAGTAGAAACTTATGTTGGAACATTTAAAAATAGCAAAAGTTTTGGTTTTGTTATTCCAGATAATAAAAAAGAATGTAAAGATATTTTTATTTCAAAAAAATACTTTAGTGGCGCAAAAAATAATGACAAAGTAGTGGTGCAAATAACCAAACAAGAGCAAGCAGGAAAAAAGCCAGAGGGTAAGATAATAGAGGTAATTGGAAACATAGATGAAGCAGGGATTGATATGTTATCTATTATTAAAGCATATAACTTGCCTTATGAATTTCCAAAACCTGTGCTAGAAGAAGCAAAAAGTGTAGCAAATGAAATAGAGAAAAATGAAATTAAAGATAGGAAAGATTTTAGAAAAGAGATTATTTTTACAATAGATGGTGAAGATGCAAAAGATCTAGATGATGCTGTATCTGTTGAAAAAAGTAAAAACGGAAATTATATTTTAAAAGTGCATATTGCAGATGTTAGTCACTATGTAAAAGAAGGAAGCCTTTTAGATAAAGAGGCAACTGTAAGAGGAACAAGCGTGTATATGTTAGATAGGGTTATTCCGATGCTTCCAAAAAAATTATCTAATGGAATTTGCAGTTTAAATGAGGGAAAAGATAGACTAACTCTTTCTGTAATAATGGAAATAGATGAAGAAGGAAATGTGGTTTCTTCAGATATTACAAAAGGAATAATTAATGTAACAAAAAGAATGTCTTATCATATTGTGCAAGATTTATTAGACATAGAAGAAACACAAAATGTAAGAGAAGATTTAAAAGAATATTTGCCATATATAAATAATTTTAAATTAATGGCAGAATTGGCTCACATTCTAGAAAATAAAAGAAAAGAACAAGGGTATTTAGATTTAGATATTCCAGAAAGTAAAATTACATTAGATAAAAATGGATATCCAATTGATGTAGGAAAATATGAAATTCAATTTTCAAATCAAATTATAGAGCAATTTATGCTAACTACAAATGAAACTGTTGCTGAAAAATTTTATTGGTTAGAAGCACCGTTTATATACAGAGTGCACGAATCGCCAGACCAAGAAAAAATAACAGAGCTAAATAGGTATTTATATAACTTTGGCTATAGAATAAAAGGAAATAAGGAAAATATACATCCAAAAGCATTTAGTAGTATTTTAGACAGTATAAAAGGAAAAGAAGAGGAAAAGGTTATTTCAAACTTAATTTTAAGAACACTTAAAGTAGCACGCTACGAAGCCCAAAACAAAGGACACTTTGGAATTGCTGGAAAATATTATTGCCATTTTACCTCGCCAATTAGAAGATACCCAGATTTATATATTCATAGAATTATTTCATATTATTTAGAAAATAATTATCAAGTAGAAGAAGAGTATAAAGATAGGCAAAATGAGCTTGCTGTAAAATATGCGGAGAAATCTTCTGAAACAGAAAAAATAGCACAGAAGGCAGAAAGAGATTCTGAGGATTTAAAGAAAGCAGAATATATGCAAAATAAAATTGGAGAAATTTATACTGGCATCGTAAGTGGTGTTACTAATTTTGGATTATTTGTAGAATTAGAAAATACAGTAGAAGGATTAATTCGTTTTGAAAACTTAGGAAATGAATATTTTGAATATGATGATGTACATAAACAGCTAATAGGAGAACACACAAAAACTGTTTATAAAATGGGAGATAAGATAAAAGTACAGGTAATAGAGGCAAATAAAGTTTTAAGGAAAGTTGCCTTTGCTAAAATAAACGAAGAAGAAAATGATATAAAAAAGGCGTAAACTATAAAAGTTTACGCTTTTTTTAATGTCTAAATATGGTAAATAATTCCTTAGAAATTTTTTCATAATTTGTAGAATAATGCAATAATTTGATGTATAATAAAAATAGAAATACGGAGGAGGATGAAAAAAATGAGTACGAAAAAAGAAGAAGAAAAAAACAATGAAACAAATGAAGAAGCGAAGAATGTAAAGGACGAAAACAAGGAGGAAAAGAGAAAAAATACAGGAGAAAAAGCAATTTTAATTTTTCTATGTATTTTTTTATGTTTCTTTATTGCATTTATTTTAGGACGTGCATTCTTAAAAAATGAATTAAATCAGAATATAGTGCAAAACGAACAAGCAATTATTAATAAAGAAGAAATTATAGAATATGGAAGTAAGTTTAGCTATGAAGCTATTCTAGAAAAGACAGTTTTAACAGAACAACTTTCAGAGGGAACTAGTTTGCAAATATTTATAAATGATGTACAACTTGAACGAGGAACAGAATATACATTTAATACAGTTGGAAATGTAAAAATTAAATTAGAATTATCTACTCCAGTTATAATGCTAAAATATTTTGAAAAAAGTATAAATATTGAGCAAGTTATTAACTGGAAAGTTGAAGATACAAAAAAACCTGTTTTATCTGGAATAGAGAATAAAGAAATAAAAAAAGGAGAAACTTTAGATATAAAAGCTGGTATAACAGCAAAAGATGAGATAGATGGAGAACTTGGTGTAACTGTAGAAGGTGAGTTTGATAACAATAAAGTAGGAGAATATACTTTAACTGCAAAAGCAGTAGACAAAAATCAAAATGAAGTCTCACAAACTTTTAAGGTAACCGTAAAGGAAGAAGAGAAAAAAGAAGAAACGAGCAAAACGAGTTCATCAAGCTCTAGCAAAACTACAACAAGCAAAAAAACAAGTTCAAGTAAAACCACAACAAATAAATCAACAAGTTCTAACAAGACTACAACAAACAAGTCAACGAGTTCTAATAAGAATTCTACAAGTAATAAAAATACAACCTCAAGTAGCAGTTCATCAAGTAAAAGTACATATACTAGTACTTTAAAAAAACGTGGATATAATCGTAATGATAAAGATGCTGCTGAAAAAGATAAAAAAGCTACAGTAATAGTTAATCAAATAGCATCTTCTATTAAAGCAAAAGGATATAAAACAGATTTAGAAAAAGTACAAGCAGCTGCTGATGCAGTATCTAGGTATTATTATAAAGGAGTACACGTAGAATCTGGCTATGATTATAGAACACCTTATGGAGTATTTATAAAAGGAGAAGCATCTTGCGCAGGTACTACTAGAGCATTAATTCAAGTTTTGGAAGCACTAGGTTATAAGAATTTAACACACGCAAATGAAAATGGATGGACTCATCAATGGGTAATTCTAACTATGGATGGTAAAAAAGGCTTTGCTGATGGTCAAGTTGGAATGGTTGGTTATGGAAATCACCCATACGCATAATAAATAGAAAGACGCTTTCAAATCATTCAAAGGGAACAGCAATAGATATTAACCCATTATATAATCCTTATGTGGTAGAAAATTATATTTCACCAAGCTCTGGTAAAAAATATGGACCAAAAAGGGTCAGACCCTTTTTGGTCCCCCCCTTTTTGTTTTTTTTCATTTTTTGCTTAAACTTTTCATTTTAGTGGTATAATGTAAAAAAGAAAGGATGATGATTGAAAAGTGGCAAATACGAAGGAAGAAGTTAATGTAGAAAAAGCTTACGGAGAAGGCAGTTTTTTGAGTAAAGAAGAATTTATAAAAAAATTTCAAATTAAGGAAAAAGGTTTAACATCCAGAGAAGCAAATAATCGTATTAATAAATATGGATTAAACGAGGTTAAACAAGCAAAACCTAAAAAATGGTATCAATATTTTTTAGGAAGTTTGTTTAGTCCATTTAATAGCATTTTACTTGGAATTGCTTGTATATTATTTTATACAGATGTATATTTAGCAGAAGTTCCAAGTTATGCAAATATTATTGTTATTGCAATTTTAGTTATTACTAGCACATTATTAGAATTTTTCGAAGAGTACAATTCAAATAAGGCGGCGGAAAAATTAAAAGAATTGGTTGCTACTACCACACACGTAATAAGAGATGGAAAAGAACAGCAAATACCAATTAATCAGATTGTTTTAGGGGACATTGTACTTTTATCTGCTGGAAGCCTAATTCCTGCTGACTTAAGAGTATTAGAAGCAAAAGATTTATATGTTGGACAATCTTCTTTAACAGGAGAATCAGATGCTGTTAAGAAAACAGTCGAACTAGAAATAGATAAATCAGAAGTAGAGAGTATATCTGACCTAGATAATATTTGCTTTATGGGAACTAATGTAATAAGCGGAAGTGCTCGTTGTGTTGTTATAAAAACGGCAGATGATACCTATTTTGGAAAAGTAGCCCATACCATATCAAGTAGTAAGCCAAAATCTGCTTTTCAATCTGGAATAGAAAGTATAAGCAAATTATTAATTCGTTTTATGCTTATTTTGATTCCAATTGTATTTATATTAAACGTTAATAAACATAGCACTGTAACTGCTTTCACATTTGCAGTAGCGATTGCAATTTGTATTACGCCATTACTTTTACCAGTAATCTTATCTTCAAGCCTGTCTAAAGGCGCAATTAGAATGTCCAAAAAGAAAACAATTGTAAAAAAATTAGATGCCATTCAAAGTTTTGGCGCAATGAACATTTTATGCACAGATAAAACAGGAACATTAACAGAAGATAAAATTGTTTTAGAAAAATACTTAGATATATACGGAAAAGAGGATTCTCGCGTATTAAAACACGCCTTCTTAAATTCCTATTTTCAAACAGGATTAAAAGGAAATATAGATGAAGCAGTTGTAAATAGGGCTCTACAAAATGGAATGAACGAATATACAGAAAAATATAAATTAGTTGATGAAATTCCATTTGATTTTTCTCGTAGACGTTTATCTGTTATCGTTACAGATGGAGAAAAAAAGCAGTTAATTACAAAAGGTGCAGTTGAAGAAATATTAAATATATGTACAATGGTAGACTATCAAGGAACCGTTTCTCCAATTACAAGAGAAATTAAAGATAATATTAAAAAAATTTCAAAAGAATTAAATAAAGATGGTTTAAGAGTAATTGCAGTATGCCAAAAAAATGACATTACAGATGTAACAAAATTTAGTGTAGAAGATGAAAAAAATATGATACTTCTAGGATTCATTGGATTTCTAGATCCACCAAAAGAAAGTGCAAAATCTGCAATAGAAAATCTAAATAAAGCTGGTATTCGTGTAATGGTACTAACAGGAGATAATTTAGAAGTTACAAAGTGTATTTGTAAAAAAGTTGGAATTAATTCAGATTCTATAGTAGAAGGAAAACAACTTGAAAATCTTTCAGATTCTGGTGTACTAAGACTTATAAAGAAAAGCAATATATTTGTAAAGCTTTCTCCTATTCAAAAAGCAAGAATTGTAAGAATATTGCACGAATCAAATAATATAGTAGGCTATATGGGAGATGGCATAAATGACGCTCCATCTTTAATAAACTCAGATGTTGGAATTTCTGTAGATACAGCAGTAGACATTGCAAAAGAGTCGGCAGATATAATTTTATTAGAAAAAGATTTACACGTTCTATTAGATGGTGTAACCGAGCGGAAGAAAAACATTTGGAAACTTAATGAAATATATTAAACTTTCAACAAGTTTTAATTTTGGAGAAGTTGTTTCTGTTATTATAGCAAGCGTTATTTTACCATTCTTGCCAGAAACACCAATTCAACTCTTAGTAGAAGGTTTATTATACGATTTTGGTCAATTAACACTTCCATTTGATAATGTAGATGAAGAATATCTTAGAAAACCTAGAAAATTTAACGTAGATAGTTTGAAAAAATTTATGCTATTTATGGGACCACTTAGTTCATTATTTGACATTATTGTTTTTGCAATTTTATTACTAGTCTTCAAATTGCACAATGCACCAACATTCCAAACAATATGGTTTTCTTATAGTATTGTATCTAACTTACTTGGAATGCACATTATTAGAACAGCAAAACTTCCTTTTGTTCAAAGTAATGCTCATAAAGCGGTTTATTTTTCATCAGTCTTGTTATCAATTATTGGAGTAGTTATTCCATTTACGTGGCTTGGAAACTTAATTGGACTTGTTCCAATACCATTCGAATATATGCCAATTATCATATTTATTCCAATATTGTATTGTTTTGTTGCACTAATTGCAAAAAAAGTATATATGAAAAAATATGGGGAATGGATTTAATAAAAAATAATAAAAAAGCGCTTAGGCGCTTTTTTTTCTTACTTTGTAAACAACACAAATTATGAGCTATAGTCATAAACTATAATAGAAAAATTAAATTATAGGGGAGGATAAGAGTGGAAAGAAATAATAGAATATTAATTGCCTTTATAACTACAATTGTAGTTATTACCGGCATTATACTAATTGTTCATTATACAAATAATAGTGGCATTACACCTAACAATATAGCTACAACAAATAATGTAAATACAAATGAAATAGAAAATGACACTGATGAAGATACAGATATAATTGAAATACCGCCTTTATGTGTAGAAGATGAGCAGGCTGTTGAATTTCAAGAAGCAGACTTAGAAAATGAAGCATTTGAAAGACAAGGAGAAGTAGCATATAACGGTTCAGAAAAAACGCCTAATGTAAAACTAGGTACATACAAGGGATTAACTTATTATTCGCAAGCAGACAAAAGATGGGCAAAAAAAATGTATTCATCAATCAATGATAAATCTCAAACTATGTTAGCTAGTGGTTGTGGACCAACCGCTGCAGCTATGATTGTAAGCTCAATTAAAGGAGAAATTACACCACCAGTAATGGGCGATTTATTTGTTAAATATGGTTACAGAAGTCGTAATAGTGGAACATATTGGAGTGGGTTTAAGTGGATTGCAGATGTTTTTGATATTGAATTACAACAAACATCATCTTTTAATACAATGCTAAAAAAATTAAAAGATAATAACTACGTTATTGCAAGTTGCAAAGAAGGATTATTTACTTACGGGGGACATTTTGTAGTAATTGTAGGAATAAACGGCGATACACTAAAAATTTATGATCCATATTTATATAATGGAAAATTTACTACCAGCACAAGAAAGGGAAAAGTAACCTTAAAAGGAAATACGGTATATATAAGTACATCCAATTTTAAAAAATATGCAAATACAAAAGGATATTTTTGCTATAAAAATGAAAGAGATACTGTAAAAGAAAATAACAAAGATATAGTTGTGAATGAAAACCTAGAAACATTAGTTAAATCTGTAAATTACAAAGTAAAAATAACTGCAAACAGCGGATTAAATATAAGGAAAGGTGCAGACACATCTTATAAAAAAATAGGAGCTTATTCAAAAAATACAAAAGTGACCATTATAGCAGAAAAAAACGGATGGGGAAAAACTGAAAAAGGATGGATTTCATTAATATACTGTCAAAAACAATAGATAATACAAAATCGCACCTCAAAAGTGCGATTTAAATATTTTTTATATATTTATAAATTAATAATTTTTTCTATAATTTCCATATCTTCAATTCTATTTATTGCAAAGCATTTTTTTCCTAAATCCTTTATGGAAGCTCCTAGATGATACATTTCTTTATTATCTATTTGTTAATCTTTCAAATACTTGTCCATTTAAAGATATAAATTTTCTCATTTCTATAAAGGTTTTTATTATATTAATACTAACTTTTACAGCTATATCATTTTTTAAAATACTTGCTAACATAGCAATTCCTTGTTCTGTAAAAACATAAGGTAAATATCTTCTTCCTCCTCTAAGTTCATCTTTTATTTCTAAATTTTGTTTTGAGGTTCCAAATTGGAACCTCAAAGTTTGAAATTCATTTTCTGTTAATTGAAAACAAAATTCTTCTGGAAATCTATCAATATTCCTTTTTACAGCTTTATTTAAATTTTTAGTTTCATAATGATATAACATAGCTACATCACTATCTAACATAACTTGTTTTCCTTTTATTGTATATATTAAATTTTTTATATCTTCATTTGATAATTCATTTTGAATTGCCAAATTTTTTTCTTCCATAAATTCACATCCTTTTTTATTTATATATATTCTAAAACATTTGTTTGTATATGTCAATAGCTTTATAAATATTTTTATTGGAAATTTGGGATGATTTTTTCCAAAAAAAATCGCACCTAAAAGTGCTACGATTTTTACTTGTTGGGGGGCGGGTGGCGTAGTTATCTACAACTTGGTAAACATAGGAAATGATGATAAGCAACTACATAAAAAAAATTTATATTTTCACATTTTTTATAAATTACAAGGATATTTAATAAATTATAATAAAGCAGACAATAGGTCAGTTATTGTCTGCTTACGTTTTTAGTCACTCGGTTCGTCGTATGCAATAAATTTTTTTATTTTTTCTCTATGCATAAATAATTTTCCACGCTCATATACATTGACTGTATAATAATCATAAATACTGCTACTCCGAATTTTGTAACAATTTTTTGATAGAATTTGGAGTTTATCTTTAAAACTTTCGATAATCTCCTGTTTAGAATGTCTGAATTTTACATTTGGTTTAAATTCTTCATACCATTCATTTTTTGGAACAATCCATCTGCACATAGAATCGAAAACATATTCTTTGCCTTTATACTTGAACTCTACCCAACCGTGAGAGTAACCTCCATTTCCCCAGATAAAATCTCCAGAGATACAAATGTCCCCTCGCATAAGATAATCATCATTATTTAAACCAATAATAGCATATCCACTATAATAATAACAATTATCCTGATATCTATAAGCCAAGTATTTTTTAAATGTTTCGATTCCTTTTGCATTACATCTATCTACAAAGATTGCTCTCATTCGTCGATCGAAATACCGATTTGCCATTATTAATTCTAATTGTTTTATCACAAATAGCACCTCCATAGCTATACGACGTGTGAATTAACTGACCTTTCACCAAAAAGTTTACTTTCTTATTTTACCACATTTTACATAATATTGCAACAAATACATAAATATTTTATAGTACCTATGAGTTTTGACCAATGGTACAAAACTTTGGGCTAATGTTGTACATACTGAAAATAAAATAAAAAACTGGCAACTAATTATTTCTAACTAGTTGCCTCCCATAGCAATTAACTGGAACTTTCGTTCCTCCCACAGCAATCTTAATAGATTAATTTCTATAATACTAGAATACTATATTTTACGCATAGAGTCAATGTTTTATAATTTTTGTTTTATTTCCATATTCAGTTTATTTTTATTAATTATATAATGTGTTGATGCTAGTTGATATATTACAGAAACAGCTAAACCTATAGATGTACAAAATGGAGATGGTAAAAAAGAACAAAAAATTCTAAGTACATTTGCAATTTGTTTACTTATCGTAGCCTTTATAGCAGAATATTCAAGTTGTATATAAGTTAACTTAGTTATGTATATTGGATACATATATAAAGATACCAGTTCAACTATTACTATAAATAATGTGGCTATTATATCTGTTTTATAACTTGGATATAGGACTATTCCCATAATAAGAGTAGATATAATTAACAAACATATTAATTTTCTACTATTTATCATATGTTCCTTATATGAAAAATCTTTTTTAGCAATATCAATTTGTGCTACAGTTTTTATCGCATAAGATATATCCCATTGTGTATCTGTTATTAAAGTTGCAAATGAAGTAGCTAAAATATATTTTTCTCCAAAATTAAAAGAATTTTTAAATCCAAATAAATATATAATAAACATACTTATTTCTGCAAATAAATATACTGAATCGTATTTTATACAATTAATTAAATTAATTTCAAATTTTGTTTTCTTAACTATCCTAAACATCATAATTATAACAAAAATAGTCGTAAATATTATTGAAATACTTGCTATTATCACTTGATTTTTTGTTACAATACTCATAATTATTAATGTACAAAAGTTTATTATATTAAAACAAAAACTATATTTATTGGCTCTTTTATTATCATTTTCATAATATAATTTGCATAAAGATAAATTTAATAACAACTGTAAAAGCATTTGAATTACTGCATAAATTGCAAATATTCTATATATTTGTATATCCATATTCATAAAAGATATATACTTATCTATATTTAATGCAACTGTTCCAAGTATTAATATTCCTAAAATTGATCCTAAAAGAACTCCTGAAAAAATACTATTTTTATTATTATCTCTAATAGCACTAATATTAGCACCAGTTCCAAATATACTGTGTATACTACTTATAACAAACTGCATTGGATATATGAGAGAAAATATATTAATTAAATTTTTATCTACTAAAATTCCAAGTAAAAACCATCCCAATATGGGTGTTATCGATGTTAGTAAGGTATCAAAACTTATTCGTAATAATCTATTCATTTTTTTTCCTTTTTCTTTTATATATAGTTTTATGTTTGTTGCATTTATTATAATATTTTTTATTAATTCATCAAACACTGTCTGACGAATTTAAGTATATCATAATTTTACATTTTTCCATTAAATTTACAAAATATCTACAACTTACAGTTGATTTAATCGTTTTCGTCTGGTGCGACGATTTTACTTATTGGTTGAAGTGTTCTTATAGGAATTATTTGCAAATACCGATGAAACCTATAATTATACGGCATACGCAAAAGTATATTTATCGAAAAATTATAAGTTATCTTTGACATATTTGTTATCTTTATACTTTATTGCTAATAATAAAATTAGTAAACAGAAAAATAATTCTAAAGATGTTTCAAAAATTAACATAAAATCTCTACTGCATAAAACTGCATATAATGTATATGATAAACTACTTATCACCCATAGAATCCAAGAGTTAATACTTAAATCGCTTGATTTCTTTGTCTTTATTAATTTTATAGTTTGTGGTAAATATGAAATTAATGTGCATAATGATACTATTCCTAATAATATATTTCCTAACATATATATTCTCCTATACCTTCTATTTATTTTGATATATTATATTAAATTTTTTAATATTTTGCAATAATTTAGAAAGTGGCGTAGCGTGAGCGACAGCCACGCTCCCTATATGTAATACGGTAGTAACTTTATATAAATAAAATTATCTAACCCAGATGTATCAGCAAATGCAAAAAGAGATAAGGTAAAATATGTACCTAAATTATCAGCATAAAAGAAGATGTTCTTATATGATATGAAATCCTATAAGAACACACAGACTGGAGCATTTAAGGAGGTTATTTGCGAAAAATTTTCCTCCCACTTTTGCTCAAATAAATAATTCGATTAATCAACTGTATAATTAATATAACATATATTTTGCAAAATGTATACAATAAATATAAAAACACCTAGAATCATTTAAGATTCTAGGCTACTTGAATGACTTAGAGCTTCTAAAGTTTTCTAAGTACCACTCATAAATATTATATTATAAAACTATATTTTTTATACATTAAATCCCATTATTCTTAATATATCATTTATATTAATAGAAT
>CANQDX010000022.1 GCA_947594065.1 uncultured Clostridia bacterium | reverse complement strand
TACAGACTATTATGCAGTTGGGGCGTTGCGATGAAAATTTTAATAAATCACCGGGAGCGAACTTAAATATTTACTCAAACAAATTACAATTTAGCGAAAGGAGAAGTATATACGGAAATGGAAAAGAAAATAAATGAAATAAAAAAACAAGCAGCATATTGTTTAAATTGTAAAACAAAACCTTGCAAATCAGCTTGTCCATTGCAAAATAACATTCCAGATTTTATAAAATGCATTAAAGAAGAAAAATATGAAGAAGCCTTCAAAGTACTAACAGAAACAACTATTTTTGAATCAATCTGTGGTAGAATTTGCCCACATAAATCACAGTGTGAGGGAAGCTGCGTACGAGGCATTAAAGGTGAAAGCGTACATATAGGAGAATTAGAAGCATTTATTGGAGATTATGCTTCAGAAAATATAAATACTCCTGGAATATATTCTAACAATAATAAAAAAATTGCTATTATTGGTTCAGGACCATCTGCTTTAGCTTGCTGTTATTATTTATCAACAAGAGGCTGGAAAGTAAGTATTTATGAAAAACATAGTAAGCTAGGAGGCTTACTAAGATATGGTATTCCAGAATTTAGACTAGAAAAAAACATATTAGATAAATGGTTAAAAAAATTCATTTTGAATTCAAATGTAGAAATACATACAAACACAGAACTTGGAAAAGATATTACCATAGAACAGTTAAAAAAAGAATATGACAGAATAATATTAGCATTTGGTGCTAATATTTCAAGCAAAATGGGAATTGAGGGTGAAGAACTAAAATGTGTATTAGGAGCAAATGAGTTATTAGAATATGGGAAATTTCCAGACTTTAAAAATAAAAAAGTTGCCATTATTGGTGGTGGAAATGTTGCAATGGATTCTTCTAGAACAGTAAAAAAGTTAGGTGCAAAAGAAGTGTATATAGTTTATAGAAGGTCTGAAAAGCAAATGCCAGCAGAGAAAAAAGAGATAGAAGATGCAAAAAAAGAGGGAATAGATTTTTTATTCCAAACAAATGTAATTAAAATAATTAATAAAAATGATTTAGCACAAATGGAATGCGTCAAAACAGAGTTAATAAAAAAAGAAGGAGAAACTAGAGAATATCCTGTTAATATTGAAGGTAGTAACTTTCTAATGGATATTGATTATGTAATAATGGCAGTAGGTTCAAGCCCTAATAAAGATGTAATAGATAAACTTGGACTAGAAACGAGTAAATGGGGATACATAAAAGTAGATGAAAAATACCAAACATCAGATGAAAAAATAATGGCAATTGGAGACTTAATAGGAACTAAGCAAACGGTAGCTTGGGCAGCAAGAAGTGGTTTTGAATGTGCAAAAAATTTGACCCCATAGGGGACGTTCCAAAAATGGGTCATTTGACCCTATTGGGGACACTCCTGGTATTATTTTTATATGATTTAAAAGTATATAATAAAAAACTATACAAAATTTTGGATGAATTCCAACTAATTTGTATAGTTTTTTTATCTCATATTAATGCTATTATAATTATATTTAGCTTGTGCATTAATTCCAACTAATGTTCTTATTTTTCTAACTAGTCTTCCAAATAAAGTATCTTTAACAGGTACCAATGCAACAGATTGGTTTTGAATGCTTTCATATTTTTCTTCTAATGCAGCCATTTTAGAAATGTAATAATCATTAAAGAATGTATAGTCATCTGTAACACCAATAAAATTTCTGTATTTATACAATGAATTTCTGAAGTTTGCCATACTTTTAGGTGTTCCTAATGATTCAAATAAGTTATCGAAAAAGCTAGTAAAAATTCTATTTTGCGTCATTAAGAACCCTTTTTTAATAACTTTTTTCAATTTATTTGATTTTTTAACCAATCTTGCCGTTTCACCATTTACTGTGTCACTATTTTGTATTTTTTCCAAAATACTATTTAACTGATCTTCTAGATACATAATTGAATTGATATTATTTTTTATAATTTCAAAGTCTTTTTTACTTGTTAATGTAATAAATTTATTTTTAAAATTATCATTTCCATATAAGGTGCTATTATATAAAACGTATTCCCCAGTAATATAAGCCATTTGTCGAACTAGATTACATTCTAATGTGTAATAATTTGGACTGTTAGAAGGCAATTCTATATCAAAGTATTTTACAGTATCAAATTTAGATTTTGTACATTTCATTGTCATAAGTTGAACAGCAGCTTCATTTAAAGCCATTCCTGAAAGCTTTATGTCTGTAAAATCACAAAGCCCAAGTTTTACAAGCTTATTTTTTGAATTAACTTCGCTTTGTAAAAAGTGAATGCATTCGTGAATTGCAACATCATTTAGCTTTTCCAAATCTGTAGACTCACTAAAATAAATAGATGAGTTTTTATAAAAGTATTTTGCAGCCACGCCATTTGGAATTCTTGCAATATACATATTTAATCTGGAAATTTTCGTGAATAATTCGTGATAGTTAAAGTTTTGCTCAGGAAAATTATCAACGAGTTTTTTAGCTATGTTTGTTGCAATAGAATTTACTTTAAGAGTATTTAATTGTTTGATTACTTCAATCCCTTCTTTATGAAGGTCAGATTTAATACTCATTCGTTTTTATCTCCTTAGTATAAATTACAAAAATATTATATAATATAATAGTGAAAAAATACAAGAAAAATGACACAAAAAAATATTACATTTATGTTACAAAATAAACTTTACAATACTACTTTTTAATGTTAGAATAAAATTGCGTGGAAGTCATAGCCTGACGTATGTTTGAAAATTAGGAGAAATAATGGAACAGGAAAACAAAATACCAAGTTTTTTATTAGAAGAATTACATAAACAATATGACGAAAAAAACTATAATAAAATAATTATGGGGTATCAAAGTAAAAGAGTAGTAAGTTTAAGAGTAAATACTTTAAAATCAAACTTAGAAGAAGTTTGCAATATTTTATCAGAAAACAAAATAGAATATGAAAAAGTTTTGTGGAACAATACAGCACTTATTATAAAAAACGTAGCTGAATATGAAATAAAAAAGCTAAAACTATATGAAGATGGCTATATTTATCTTCAAAGTCTTTCTTCTATGCTTCCTCCAGTTATTATGCAACCTAAAGAAAATACAGACATTTTAGATATGACGGCAGCACCGGGAGGTAAGACAACGCAAATTGCTGCTATTACTAACAATAGAGCAAATATAACAGCCTGTGAAAAGGATGCTATTAGAATAGAAAAATTAAAATATAATATTCTTAAGCAAGGTGCAACTAGTGTTTCGGTATTACAAACAGATAGTAGAAAGCTAAGTGATTATTTTGCTTTTGACCAAATTTTATTAGACGCTCCGTGTAGTGGAAGTGGAACCATTAGATTAAGCGAGCCACAATCATATCAAAGTTTTTCAGAAAAATTAGTACAAAATTTAGTACAAACTCAGCTTATTTTATTAAGAAAAGCACTTAGAATTTTAAAACCTGGAAAAGAGATGATATATTCAACGTGTTCAATTTTATCAAAGGAAAATGAGGAAATAATAAATAAGGTATTAAATGAAACAAATGCTAAAATTATACCAATCACAATAAAAGAATTAGATGAAAGTAATACCTTGCCAACCAAAATACCAGGAACTTTATGTATTGCACCAAGTAGCATTTATGATGGTTTCTTTATTGCCAAAATTCAAAAACAAAAATAATGTAAAGGAGATAAAAAAACGATTATTAAAAAATTTATAGAAAGTTATTCTGAAACTTTAAAATATTTTCCAGAGCAGGGGGATAGAAAGAGGACTATATAATGAAGCAAATTTTGATGGATTCAAGCGATTTTGAAAAAATATTTGATGTAAACACAACTGATAAAATTCAATCTATGAGAACTATGAGAATTTTAACTTCTGACGTTATGCAAAAGTTAATAGATTTTAAAAATAGAAACAAAAACGGAAGGCAAAAGCCTTCCATTTTTGTTTAATGTATAAAAATTATTTTATAACAATATTATAAATTTTATTTTTCACATAAATTTCTTTTACGATTTCTTTTCCTTCTAAATAGGAAGAAACTGCCTTGTGTACTTGTGGTTTTAGTTCTTCTTCTGCTAAATCGTATGGAACAGTAATATTTGCTCTTAATTTACCATTTACCTGAATAGGCAAATTAAATTCTTCAGCCTTACATTTTTCCTCATCATAAGTTGGCCAAGATTCGTAACTAATAGTATTACTATGACCTAATTTTTGCCATAATTCTTCTGTAATATGAGGAGCAACAGGATTTAACAATTTCAAAAATCCTTCCGCATATTCCAAAGGAAAAACGTCTTCTTTATTAACTGCATTAATGAAAATCATCATTTGACTTATAGCTGTATTAAAGTTCATTGTTTCATAATCATTAGTTACTTTCTTTACAGTAGAGTGATATATTTTTTCTAGATTTTTATTTTCTTTTTTATGTATTTTATCAGACTCAACATACAATCTCCAAACTCTATCTACGAATTTTTTAGAACCATCAATTCCATTTGGGTCCCAAGGCTTAGCAGCGTCAATTGGTCCCATAAACATTTCATAAATTCTTAAGCTATCTGCACCATATTCTCTTACCATATCATCTGGATTTACTACATTTCCTTTTGATTTACTCATTTTTTCGCCATTAGAACCTAAAATCATTCCTTGATGACGAAGTTTAGCAAATGGTTCTTTAACAGGAACATATCCTTTATTATATAAATAATTATTCCAAAATCTTGAATATAGTAAATGACCAACAGCGTGTTCAGGACCACCTACATATAAATCAACTGGCAACCAATGTTTTAATAATTCATAATCTGCAAATTCTTCATCATTATGTGGATCAATATATCTTAAGAAATACCAACTAGAAGCTGCACTTCCAGGCATTGTACTTGTTTCTCTTTTTCCAGGTTTTCCATTTATAGTTACATTAACCCAGTCGTTTGCTTTATCAAGTGGAGAAGCACCTGTTTTAGAAGGACTATAATCTGCAAGCTCTGGCAATACTAAAGGCAAGTCTTTATCATCTAAAACAACCATATCATCACCAATATGTACAATTGGAATAGGCTCTCCCCAGTAACGCTGTCTTGCAAAAATCCATTCTCTTAATTTGTAATTAACTTTTCTTTCTCCAATTTCTTTTTCCTCAAGCCAAGCTGTAATTTTTTTAGTTGCATCTTCTTTATTTAATCCATTTAAGAAATCAGAGTTAATATGAATGCCATCTCCAGTAAATGCTTCTTTTGAAACATCTCCTCCTTCTAGAACAGGAATAATATCTAATCCAAATTTCTTGGCAAAGGCGTAATCTCTTTCATCGTGAGCAGGAACAGCCATAATTGCACCTGTTCCATAAGAGGCAAGTACATAATCTGAAATCCATATAGGAATTTCCTTACCATTTACAGGATTAATAGCATAAGCACCTGTAAATACGCCTGTTTTTTCTTTATTTAATTCAGTTCTTTCTAAGTCAGATTTAGAAGCACTTTGCTTTTTATATTCTTCAACTGCATTTTTACATTCAGCGGTTGTAATTTTATCAATAAATGAATGCTCTGGAGCAAAAACACAATAAGTTGCACCGAATAATGTGTCTGGTCTAGTTGTAAATACAGTAAAAGTTAAATCATAATTTGCAACTTTGAATTGAACATTGGCTCCTACAGATTTTCCAATCCAATTTCTTTGAATTTCCTTAGTTGATTCAGGCCAATCTAAGTTCTCTAATCCTTCTAACAATACTTCGGCATATTTTGGAATATCTAAAACCCATTGTTTCATATTTTTACGAACAACAGGGAAACCGCCTCTTTCACTTTTTCCATCAATAACTTCATCATTAGAAAGAACAGTACCAAGCTCTTCACACCAGTTTACTGGCATATCAATTAACTTTGCAAAGCCATCATTATATAATTGCTTAAAAATCCACTGTGTCCATTTGTAATAAGAAGGGTCACAAGTAGAAATTTCTCTATCCCAATCAAAAGAAAAACCAAGCATTTTTAGCTGTCTTTTAAAAACTTCTATGTTATTTTTTGTAAAGCCATCAGGATGATTACCTGTCTTAATTGCATATTGTTCGGCAGGAAGTCCAAAAGCATCCCAACCCATAGGATGCAAAACATTGTACCCTTGCATTCTTTTCATTCTAGATAAAATATCAGTTGCTGTATATCCTTCAGGGTGACCAACGTGTAAGCCTTGTCCAGAAGGATAAGGAAACATATCTAATGCATAAAACTTAGGTTTAGAAAAGTCCCACACGTCTGTTTTAAAGGTCTTATTCTCTTCCCAAAACTTTTGCCACTTTTTTTCTGTTTCTTGAAAATTATATGCCATATTTATCACAATCCTTTTTCTCTTAATAATGCCACTATTATACACTATTCATAAAAGAAAAGCAAGGGGGAATGCAAAAGGATAAGACCATTTTGAAAACCCTTGCAAAAAATAAAATACTATACTATAATTTGATGAAGTAGCATATAAAGGGGAAAATGATATGCCTAAAAAATTACTAATAACTGAAAAGCCATCTGTAGCAATGGAATTTTCCAAAGCATTAAAACAAAATACTGTTAGAAAAAATGGATATATGGAGTCAAATGATTGGATTATAACTTGGTGTGTGGGACATTTGGTTACAATGTCATATCCTGAAGCTTATGATGAAAAATTAAAGTTTTGGAGATTAGATACTCTGCCATTTTTACCTACAGAATATAAATATGAAATTATACCAGCAGTTAAAAATCAGTTTGAAATTGTACAAAGTTTATTACAAAGAGAAGATGTAACAGAAATTTATAATGCCGGAGACTCTGGACGCGAAGGAGAATATATTCAGAGGCTCGTATTTATGATGGCAAAACCAAATCCTAATGCTAAAATGAAACGTGTTTGGATAGATTCACAAACAGAAGAAGAAATATTGCGAGGTATTAAAGAAGCAAAAGATTTATCAGAATATGACAGTTTATCAGATTCAGCTTATTTAAGAGCAAAGGAAGATTATTTAATTGGAATTAATTTTTCTAGATTATTATCTATTATCTATGGTAAGCGTTTAGCAAAAGAAATTGGAGAAGACAAAGTATCTATTTCTGTTGGAAGAGTTATGACTTGTGTATTGGGAATGGTAGTTTTAAGAGAAAGAGAAATTAGAAATTTTGTAAAAACAAAATATTATAAATTAATCGGAAAATTTGGAAACGAAAATTCAGAATTTAGTGCTGAATGGAAAGTAAATGAAAATTCTTGTGTTTATGAATCAGCAAAACTATATAATGAATCAGGATTTAAAAAACTAGAGGATTTAAATGAATTTATTAATTATTTAAAAAACAAAGAAGCAGTCGTTACAGAAGTAAAAAAGCAAAAGCAAAAAGAAAATGCTCCGCTTTTATTTAATTTAGCAGAAATTCAAAATGAATGTACCAAAACTTTCAAAATTAATCCAGATGAAACATTAAATATAATTCAAAATTTATATGAGAAAAAATTAGTAACCTATCCTAGAACAGATGCTAGAGTATTATCAACGGCAGTGGCAAAAGAAATTACGAAAAACCTAAATGGAATTAAAAGAGGCTGCATAGATGAAGAAATTCAAAAATGTTTAAACAAAATGATAACAGAAAAATATTCTACGAATCTATTAAAAACAAAATATGTAAATGATTCTAAAATAACAGATCACTATGCCATTATTCCAACAGGACAGGGATATGAAAATTACGAAAGCTTGCCAGAGCTACACAAACGAATCTACAAAATTATTGTAAAAAGATTTTTAGCAATTTTTTATCCTCCAGCAGAATATAACAAAATCAATGTAAGCATAGAAGTAGAAAAAGAAACTTTTTATGCAAATGGTAGAGTATGCACTAAAAGAGGTTATTTAGATGTATTAAAACCATCAGAAAATATATCTAAAACTGTTAAACAAGAGGAAGCAAGCAATACAGAAGATACTAAAACAGATAATGACGAAAATATAAATTTAGATATTTTAGCCACATTAAAAAAAGGACAAAAGGTAAATGTTTGTAATTTTGAAAGTAAGGAAGCAGAAACTACGCCACCTAACAGGTACAATTCTGGTTCTATGATTTTAGCTATGGAAAATGCAGGAAAATTAATTGAAGAAGAGGAGTTAAGAGAACAAATTAAAGGAGCGGGAATAGGAACTAGTGCAACTAGAGCGGAAATTATTAAGAAACTCGAAAGAATAAAATATATTAATATAAACAATAAAACACAAATTATTACTCCAACAGAAAAAGGAGAAAAAATATTTGATATTATTAACTATTCAATGCCAGATATGTTAAATCCTAAATTAACGGCAAGTTGGGAAAAGGGGTTAGATATGGTAGCAAAAAAGGAAATTTTATCTAATGAATTTATGGCTAAATTAGAAAACTATATTCGCTCTAAAGTTGAAAAAGTTGAGAAAAGGCATTAAAATGATATAACACAAGATACGCTTGGTGTGTATTTTAATATATAAAAGATAATACAGAAGTTAAAAATCACCTTTTACGTAAATGTAACATAATATATAACAAGTTACATAAGGAGGGTGATTTTTAAAATGTCTAAAAAATATGTAATAGAAGGTGGAAAAAGGTTAGAAGGAACAACCTATGTATCTGGCTCAAAAAACGCATCTTTACCAATTATTGCTGCTACTTTGCTAAATGGTGGAATGAATAAATTATATAATGTGCCCAATATACACGATACAAAAATGATGTTGAAAATATTAGAAGATCTAGGTTGCAAAATAAAGCGAAATAATGGTAAAATAATAATTGATTCAAGAAATATTCATAACCACGAAATACCAGAAAGTTTAATGCGCGAAATGAGGTCATCTGTAATTATTGCCGGTGCTTTACTTGCTAGAAATAAAAAGGTAATGTTTACCTATCCAGGAGGATGTGATATTGGATCTAGACCAATTGATTTACATATTAAATCGTTCGAAAAATTAGGTATTCACGTAAAAGAAGAATTTGGCTATATTATATGCGAAGCTGAAGAAATTATTGGTAATGATATTCATCTAGACTTTCCAAGCGTTGGTGCAACAGAAAATATTATGCTTGCAAGTGTATTTGCAAAGGGAACAACTAAAATTAATAATGCAGCAATGGAACCAGAAATTATAGACTTGCAAAATGCTTTAAATGCAATGGGTGCAAAAATAAATGGAGCAGGAACTAATAATATTATTATAAAAGGTGTAGAAAAATTAAAAGATTTGAGTTATAATATAATTCCAGATAGAATTGAAGCTGGAACCTTATTATGTGCTACAGCTATTACTGGAGGAAATATAAAGCTGCAAAAAGTAATACCGGAGCATATTATGACTCTTTTAAACAAGTTAGAGGAAATGGGTTGTACAATACAGATAAACAAAAATGAAATTATATTAAATTCACCTAAAAAATTAAAAGCAGTAGATATAAAAACACTACCATATCCAGGATTTCCTACAGATTTACAATCTATATTAGGAGCCACACTAACTGTAGCTAAAGGAACATCAATTATTGTTGAAAATATTTTTGAAAACAGATATAAATACTTAAATGAACTTACAAAGATGGGAGCAAAAGCAACAATAGAAGGAAGAACAGCAGTTATAAAAGGAGTTAGAAAATTAAGTAAAGCTAATGTAAGAGCAACAGACCTAAGAGGCGGAGCTTCATTAGTAATAGCAGCTTTAAATGCGAGAGGAAGGACATATATAGATAATATAGAATATATACTAAGAGGATATGAAAATTTAGATAAAAAACTTAGAAGTTTGGGAGCTAATATAAATATAGAGGAAAGGTAATGATATATGGCTAAAACAAACAAAAAAAAAGAAAAAAAAGATAATATGCAAAATGAAATTATTATAGGAGTTACAACAAAACCAAAGGAAAAAGTACGAGTAGATAAAAAAGCTACTCGTACTAAAACAAGTGAAAATGTTAAGAAAAAGCAAGGAAAAAAAGCAGAAAAAAATAATAAAAAAATAACTTCTAAAAATAATAAAAAAATAAAGAGTCCAAAAAAGAAAATAAGAAGCGAAGAAGAAATAAAGAAATTAAATAGAAAGAAAATTATTATAAGTATTTGTATTCTTTTTTTTATAGCATTGGGTGGGACAATCTATTATCTTACTACGCCTGTATTTGACATAGCAAACATAGAAGTATATGGAAATGAAAAAAATTCACAAGATACAATTATAAGTTTAAGCAAACTTATAATTGGTGAAGAAAATATATTTGCTTTTAGAAGTTCAGATGTTAAAAAGAATATACAAGAAAATCCTTATGTAGATACAGTAACAGTTAAAAGAAAATTACCTAATATTGTCCAACTGTATATTACAGAAAGAAAAGTTGCTTATCAAATAGAATATATCGGAAAATACATATATCTTGATAATCAAGGCTATACGTTAGAAATTAATGAAGAGAAAAAGGATGTACCAATCATAAAAGGTTTTTCTTTAACAAAAGAAACATTAAAATTAGGACAAAGATTAAATAACGAAGATTTACTTAAATTAAATACTGTTTCTAAAATTATTAATTATTGTAAATACAATACAATTGAAAACAAAATTACAAGTTTAGATGTAACAGATAGCACAAATTATATTCTTAACTTTGAAGAAGATAAAAAAATAGTTTATTTAGGAGATGCATCTAATTTAAGCCAAAGATTAAGCTTACTAAAAACAATATTAAAAGATGAAAAAGGAAACAAAGGTGAAATCTTTATGAATGGAGACGTTAATAAAGATAAAGTTTATTTCAAAAAAGAAAAATAAACAAAAGTGGGAAGGTTGAAAAATTTCAGTTTTTTCCAACCAGATTTATGTATTAGAAAGGAACGTGATAAGGTATGAGCAAAAAAAAGGTTGCGCTCATAGTAGGAATAATGTGCGTTATTTTAACAACTGCAATTGTAATACAATATAAAACTGTAAGCAATGCAAGTAAAATAACAGGCACAAGTGTAAATAGCGAGTTAAAAACAGAAGTTTTAAAATGGAAGGAAAAATATGAGCAATTATATGTTGAGCTAGGAAAATCAGAAGAGAGACTAGAAAAAATTAGAGAAATAGCTAGCGATAACAATAAGGATTCATCAGATTTGCAAAATGAATTAAAAAAGCTAAACGCATTAATTGGAACGACAGATGTACAAGGTAAAGGAATTGTTATTACAATTGCAGATAATAACAAAGTAACAAATGAAAATATTGGTTTATTAGATGATATTAGCTTTTATCTAATTCACGATAGAGATTTGCTTCGTTTAGTAAATGAATTAAAAAATGCTGGCGCAGAGGCAATTAGCATTAATGATGAGAGAATTATTAATACAACTTCTATTACTTGTGATGGAAATGTTGTATTAATTAATGGTAAGAAAATGAGTTCACCATTTGTAATAAAAGCCATTGGGTCACAAGAAGCTATTTTAGGAGCAATTGAAAGACCAGGTGGACTTTTAAGAAATGAATTATATAAATATGGTTTAGTAAGTAGCATTGAAAAACAAGACAAAATACTTATCTATAAATATAATGGAGTTATCAATTATAAATCAATTAATCAATAATTGATAGAATTATGCTTCTTAGAAAGGAATGTAAAAAATGAAGAAAGAAAAAGAGATAATGACAATAACAATTGCTCTTATCAGTGCAGTATTAGCTTGTGTTCTATTTATGCAATTTAAAATAGTTAAAGAAACCAATATAGAACAAATAGAAGATATGAGAGAAGATGAATTAAAACAAGCAATTGCAGATTGGAAAGAAAAATATAAAGATGCATCACAAAAATTAGAAGATACAAATCAAAAAATAGAAGAATATGTTGACAAACTACAAGATGATGAAGAGATTAATGAATTAGTGAAAAAAGAATTAGAGGAAGCAAAAGTTAATTTTGGCTTAACAGATGTTACTGGAGAAGGAATTATTGTTACTCTAGAAGATAATGAAGAAAAAATTGTTGACGCTGATGATTTATTAGAATTGATAAATGAACTTAGAAATGCTGATTCAGAAGCTATTTCAATTAATGGCGTTAGGGTAACAAATATGACAGATATTGCATACTTATCTGATGGAACTATTTTAGTTGAACACAATAAAATATCTTCCCCATATACAATTAAGGCAATAGGAGATAGAACTTATTTAAAAAGTGCTCTTACGATAAAAAACGGATATTATGACTTAAAACAAAAGGAAGGATACGACATACAATTAGAAGAAGATAATAATATAAAAATAAATAAAAATAAAAGCGATATTAACCTAAGATATATCGAATTATAGGGAGGAAAAATAATGATAATATTAGCAATTTGCATAGGATGCGTATTAGGCGCAATTATAGGAATTAATTTACCAATGATACCTTATTCTTATTCATCTTATTTAGCTATCTCCATTGTAGCTGCATTAGATTCAGTTCTTGGAGGAATTACATCAACATTAAATGGAAAATTTAATTTTAAAATATTTGTATCTGGTTTTTTCGGAAATGCCATTTTATCTATTCTACTTACATATTTAGGAGAAAAATTAAATGTAGATATTTATGTAGGAGCAGTTGTGGTATTTGTAGGAAGAATGTTTAATAATCTTGGAATGATTAGAAGATATTATATAGATAAATGGTCTAATAAAAAAAGTGAAGAAAAAATTTCTACGGAAAATAAAGCTAAATAAAACATTATTTCCGATTTATTACAAAAATATTACAAAAATATTACAAATACTATTGACTTTTTTCGAAAAATATAATATTCTTAAATAACAAAAAATATATTAAAAGATGGAGGAGTTAAGCTTGGCAATAGGAGATATAATTGTCGGCGTTGACATAGGCACTTCCAAAGTTTCCACAGTAGTTGGAGAAGTAAATAATTTTAACCAAATTGAAATTATATGTATGACAAAATATAAATGCAAAGGCATAAAAAAAGGTAAAATTATTGATGACGACGAAGTAGCAATGGCAATCGCCAAAACAATTAACGATGCTGAAGAAGAAGCTAATTTGAGAATTAATTCTGCATATGTAACTATTCCAGGAAAATATGTAACAATTGTTCAAAATAGCATAGTAAAAGATATAAAAGATAAATTTGCCGGAATATCTGTAAGAGATGTTAACTCGGGGCTAATGGTTGCAAAAGATATTGATTTACCTGAAAACAAAACAATTATAGACATTGTTCCAGAAAACTTTATTCTAGAAGATGGACAAGTTGTTTTGGACCCAGTTGGAAGTTTTAGTTCTTCCTTTACATTAAACGCTGAAATAATTATAGCCGATAAGGGATATGTAAAACAGTTGCATCAAATATTCAAGAAAGCAGAATTAGAAATAGACGGTATAGTACCTAATGCATTAGCTCAAAGAAATTTAATATTAGATAACAACGAACTTAATGATAATATTATGATATTAGATATAGGAGCAGGAAATACAGATATAGGAATATTTGAAGGCAATAGATTTATTTATACAAACACAATACCACTTGGTGGAGATAATATTACAAACGACATTGCTGTTGTTTTAGATATTTCACTAGAAGAAGCGGACAAGCTAAAAAAACAGTACGGATTAGCATTAAAATCCTTTATCGATAATGATAATGACATTATTCTTAATACGTGTAATGGAGTTAGTAAAACTAGAAACATAAAAAGTTCTGAACTAATTGAAATAATAGAAGCAAGAATAGAGGAAATATTCTCTCTTGTAAATAAGGACATTATTTCACAGGGAATCAAAGCTAAAATTAATAATGTTATCTTGACTGGACAAGGAATAACAAACATTAGTAAAAGCGATGTGGCTGGAAAAATAGCTCTTAATATTCCAGTAAAAATGTCAACCGGAAGGTTAATTAGCACAGTAAAACCAAGCTTTAGAACAGCCTATTCCTTAGTAAGATATATAGCAGCAAGACCTTTTGCAAAATCAGTATCAAGCAATATAGATACAGTTCTAGAAGAAAATGTATTTAAAATGCTGATAGACAGAATAAAAGAATTTTTTTATTCTTAAACCCAAAAAGTTTTTAATTTTATTAAAAAATAAAGAGATTTAAATTTTAGGAGGAAATGATATGTTAGAGTATGATGAAATGGATAATAACAAAATGATAGATGGAACAGCTACTATAAAAGTAATAGGTGTAGGTGGAGCTGGAAATAATGCAGTTAATAGAATGATAGAAGCTGAAATAAAAGGAGTAGAATTTATAGCAGTTAATACAGATAGACAAGCTCTTCAAAAATCAAAATCACCAACAAGAATTCAAATAGGAGAAAAAATTACAAGAGGATTAGGAGCAGGTGCAAATCCAGATATAGGAGCACAAGCAGCAGAAGAAAGTAAAAGTGAAATAGCAGAAGCGTTACGCGGAGCAGATATGGTATTTGTTACAGCCGGAATGGGAGGAGGAACAGGTACTGGAGCAGCTGCAATTGTTGCTGGAGCAGCAAAAGAAATGGGAATTCTAACCATAGCTGTTGTTACAAAACCATTCACATTTGAAGGAAAGAAAAGACTTGCACAAGCAGAACGTGGTATAGAAAGCTTAAAAGGAAAAGTAGATTCTTTAGTTGTTATACCAAACGATAAATTACTACAAATCATTGATAGAAAAACTTCTATAGTAGAAGCATTCAAAATGGCAGATGATGTTTTAAGACAAGGTGTTCAAGGAATATCAGACTTAATTGCAATAGAAGGATTAGTTAACCTAGACTTTGCAGATGTTAAAACAATTATGCTAAATAGAGGAATGGCTCATATGGGAATTGGTAGAGCATCAGGAGAAAATAGAGCAGAAGATGCTGCAAAACAAGCTATTCAAAGTCCATTATTGGAAACATCTATCGAAGGAGCAAGAGGAGTTATTATCAATATTACTGGTGGAAACGATTTAGGATTACAAGAAATTAATACAGCAGCTGAATTAGTTCAACGCAGTGTAGATCCAGAAGCTAATATTATTTGGGGTTCTGTAATAGATGAATCATTAGGAGATGAAATTGTTATAACTGTTATTGCAACAGGATTTGAAACAGAACAACCACTAACAAGCATTGGTGTTGAAAATTTAGTTTCAAAAGCTTGGGATAAAAAAGTAAACTCAATTCCAGCATCATCAGAAAGTAATAATTCATCATCAGACTTAGACATTCCATCATTTTTAAGAAATAAGAAAAAATAGATACAAATGAGAAAATAGCTATTGATTAACTCAATAGCTATTTTCTTTTAAATAAAGGAGAAATATGAAAGAAATAGTAAAAATTGAAGAATTAGTTTGTTTAAAGGAAAAAGGATTATCAAATATAGAAATTTCCAAATATTTAACTAAAATTGGTAAGCCATTAAACCGTGTAACAGTTGGACAAAAACTTAAAAAATATTATCAATCTAAAGGAATAACTCGATATAGCATAAAAGAACATAGAGGAAGGAAAAGAATCGAAATATCAATTCAAGAAATTTTGAAAATGAAAGAGCAAGGAAAATCAGTTCAGGAAATTTCTGAATACTATAATGTTAGCATTGGCCTAATTTATATTAGACTTAGAGAATATAATAAATTAAATAATATAGAATATCATAGAGGAAGAAAAAAGATTAACCTACCTATTGATGAAGTTACTCTTATGCTAAAACAAGGAAAATCACTTATAGAAATTTCAGAATATTTTAAAGTTTGCCCAAGGACAGTTCGTCAAAGAATAAAGGAACATTATCAATCAAATCCTGATTTGAAAAAAGATGAAAATACAAGTAGCGCAGATATATTAAAAGAAATATTACTAAACGGAATGACTATAGATGAATATGTTCAATCATCTAAAACTAATATAACTCCTTCTGAAATTAATTATAAATTAAAAAAATTAGAATTTGTTGTAGAACACGTCGCAAAATCAGAAAATAAATGGGTAGCTGATAATGATTTCCTAGAAGTTATCTTAACTATTCGAAATCAAGAATTACTACAATTATCAGAAGGAAGAATTCAAAGAAAAGGCCTAAATGTGTTTGATAACAACAAAGATTTAAAAACATATTTTATATTAAGGTTAAAAGAAAAACCATCAAATGAGAATGAACAAAAAGAATTTCAAACATTACAGAATGGTTATAAAGAAAAAATAAAAAAATATTTCAACTCTTTGCAAAATTTAGAAGCAAAAACTGAGAATAAACATATTAAGAAAAAAGGGGAAAATAAGCAACCTGAGGAAGAAGAAAGATAAATAGAAAAGAAATAATCTAATATTGTAGATTATTTCTTTTTTTCTACCCTAAGAAATGACAGACTTTTAAAAAAAGTCAATCTATAATATAGATAAGTTCCAACTTGGGTGGTGTAATATGACACTATATATAGACGTCATTTTGTTAGAAAATATCATAATGAATTATATTATTATTCTCACAACTGCTATGGTTTGCAAAATAGAGGCAAAACAAATAAGAATAATATTATCTAGTTTATTAGGTGCTGTATATGCCATTATGTTATATATCTTACAATTGAAAATATATACAAATCAAATAAGTAAAATGCTTTTATCTGTTGCTATGCTATACATAGCATTTCAACCCAAAACACTAAAAATATTATTAAAACAATTAGTTATATTTTACCTAACATCATTTTGCTTTGGTGGTACAGCATATTACTTGTTATATGAAATAAGTCCAAATTTAATCAAAACAACTAATGGAGTATTAATTGGCACCTATCCTATAAAAATAGCAATCTTAGGTGGAATATTAGGATTTTTTATACTTAATATATCATTTAAGGTAATTAAAAACAAATTGAGTAAAAAAGATATGTTATATGAGGTGCAAATATTTTATAAAAACAACCAAGCTAAGATAAAAGTAATTTTAGATACAGGAAATCTGTTAACTGACCCAATTACAAACACGCCCGTTCTAATTATAGAAGCACAAAAGTTAGAAGCAATAATTCCACAAGATATATTAAAAAATATAGATAAAATATTAAACAATCAAGTATTTAGTAATTTAGATGAAGAAGTGAAAAGAAGATGCAGTATAATACCATTTTCATCTCTTGGAAAAAACAATGGAATGATGATAGGCTTTAGACCAGATTACATTAAAATTAATACACAAGGCGAAGAAGAAATAAGAGAAAAAGTAATAATAGGAATTTATCAAAATAAAATAACAAAAAATGGAGTATATTCAGGACTAATGGGACTTAATTTATTAAATAACGAATTTGAAAGTAAAGTTATGCAATAAATTCGTATACAGTAAAAAGTAATTAGTTTTTAAAAGTGTAATTTAATGGAAGGGAATGATAGCAAATGAATATAATTCAATTATTAAAATCAAAGTTATTTTATTTTTGTAATGAAAATACAGAAGATTGTGAAGTCTTTTACGTTGCAGGAAGTCAAACGCTTCCTCCACCATTAGAGGCGGCAGAAGAAGAAAAACTAATTAACGAATTAATGTCAGAAAATAATACGCAAGCAAAGCAAACACTAGTAGAGAGAAATTTAAGGCTAGTTGTATATATAGCAAAAAAATTCGAAAATACAGGAGTAGGAATAGAAGACCTAGTTTCTATTGGAACAATTGGGCTAATGAAAGCAATTAATACTTTTAAAGCTAATAAAAATATAAAACTAGCTACATACGCATCAAGATGTATAGAAAATGAAATTTTAATGTATCTAAGAAGAAATAACAAGTTGAAAGGCGAAATATCAATAGATGAACCTTTAAATCAAGATGGAGATGGAAATGAGTTATTATTATCAGATATACTCGGAACAGATGGAGATATTGTATCAAAAGGAATTGAAGATGAAGTTGATAAAAAGCTATTACAAATATGTATGAGCAAATTAAATCCAAGAGAAAAAGATATAATGGAATTACGATTTGGATTTAAAACTGGAAATGAAAAAACTCAAAAAGAAGTAGCAGATATGTTGCGGCATTTCTCAAAGTTATATTTCTAGATTAGAAAAAAAGATTATTAGCAAAATGAAAAAAGAAATTTTAAGTAAAACAGGATAAAGTATAAATTTTCCTCTTTTGGAAATAATGTAAGTAACATTATTTCCAAAGGAGGTTTTTTCTTTGATAAAAAAGGTTGAAATAAGTGGTGTTAATACTGCGAAACTTCCAGCATTATCAAACAAAGAAAAAAATGAACTGTTAATCAAAATAAAAAATGGAGATAAAGAAGCAAGAGAAGAATTTATAAATGGAAATTTAAGATTAGTTTTAAGTGTTATACAAAGGTTCTATAATAGAGGAGAAAATGTAGATGATTTATTTCAAATCGGATGTGTTGGATTAATAAAAGCAATTGATAATTTCGACTTGACGCAAAATGTACAATTCAGTACGTATGCTGTTCCAATGATTGTAGGCGAGATAAGAAGATATTTAAGAGACAATAATGCTATTAGAGTAAGTAGATCAATAAGAGATTTGGCATATAAAGTATTACAAATTAAAGAAAATATTAATAGACAAACAGGAAAAGAGCCGGGAATTGAAGAAATAGCAAAAGAACTAGGAGTAGACAAAGAAGAAGTTGCATTTTGTCTAGATGCAATTCAAGATCCAATATCTTTACAAGAACCGGTATATAAGGACGGTACAGAAAATTTATATGTAATGGATCAAGTAAGAGATAATAAAAATATAGATGAAAAATGGGTTGAAAATTTAACAATAGCACAAGCTTTAACAAAATTGAATAAAAGAGAAAAAGAAATTATTAGCAGAAGATTTTTTGATGGTAGAACACAAATGGAAGTGGCAGAAGAAATAGGAATTTCACAAGCGCAAGTATCAAGATTAGAAAAATGCGCTATTGCACGAATCAGAAAAGCATATAAATAAAAAAGCAGGGGGAACTAAAAAGGGTCAGACCATTTTTGGTCCCTCCTTTTGTTAAATATTATAAAGCAGATAATTAGTTGCTAATTATCTGCTTTTATGATAATATATAAAAAAATAAAATAGAATTATTAATTATTAAGAAATATAATTTTAATAGTAAAAAGTGTGATAATTATGATTAGATGCAAATGGTGTAATTTAAAAAACCCAAAATATATTGAATATCACGATAATGAATGGTGTAGGCCAAATTTTGATGATAAATATCTATATGAAATGCTAATATTAGAATCTTTTCAAGCAGGACTTTCTTGGGAGTGTGTGCTTAATAAAAGAGAAGACTTTAGAGAAGCATTTGATAATTTTGATATAGATAAAATATGCTGTTATAATGATATAAAAATAAAAGAATTATTAAAAAATGAGAGAATCATAAGAAACAAATTAAAAATAAATGCTACTATAAATAATAGTAAAATATTTAAGGAAATACAAAATGAATTTGGCTCATTTTATAAATATTTAAGAGTATTTACTAATGATAAAATTATTTATGAAACAAATAAAACTACAAATGAGTTATCAGATAACTTGTCAAAAGATTTACAAAAGAGAGGAATGAAATTTGTAGGAAGCACAATTATATATTCTTATTTACAAGCAATAGGTGTTATTTACTCTCACGAAAAAGAATGTTTTATGTATAAAAAAATAAATTAAAATTTGTAAAAATGGAGGAAAAATAAATGTCAGAAAAAGATAAAATGCTAGCTGGAGAAATATATGATGCTAATTATGATAAAGAATTAATAAAAGAAAGACTTAAGGTTAAAGATAAGTGCTTTGAATATAATAATGTAAAACCTTCTAACATAGAAGAAAGAAACAAAATAATTAACGAAATATTAGGAAAGCATAAAAATGATTTTTATATTGAACCGCCTTTTTACTGTGATTACGGATATAATATTGAAGTAGGGGAGAATTTTTATTCTAATCACAATCTAGTAATATTGGACGGAAATAAAGTTACATTTGGAGATAATGTTTTCATAGCACCTAATTGTGGATTCTACACAGCAGGGCATCCATTAGATTATGAAAGAAGAAATAAAGGATTAGAGTATGCTAAACCTATAAAAGTTGGAAATAACGTATGGATAGGAGGAAATGTTGTTGTACTTCCTGGAGTGACTATTGGAGATAATGTAGTCATAGGTGCTGGTAGTGTTGTAAATAAAGATATACCGTCAAATGTTGTAGCAGTTGGTGTTCCTTGTAAGGTTATAAAAGAATTATAGTACCAAATACAATTTTTATAAGCAAGTGTGTGCGTTTGCATTCACCTGATTTTTTTGTTATATATAAAATAAAAAATAAATTATTCTCTAGTAACATCATATAATATACAAGAGGTGTTCCATTATGGGAGAAAAAGGACTTGATTTTAAGCATAAAGAAGTAATTAATATTAACAATGCAAAAAGATTGGGCTATGTTCAAGATGTAACAGCAGATTTAAAAACAGGAATGATAACCTCTATAATAGTGCCGGGAAGTAATAAAATGTTTAATTTATTTAGCGGAAATAACGAAATAGTTATTCCTTGGGAGAAAATTAAATGCATAGGAGAAGAGATTATATTAGTAGAAATATAGTAAAAGAAAGGTAAAAATTACCAAGAAAAAAAGCTTGCAAAAAGTTCGATATTATGTTAATATAATATTATAGCAAGTCAAACAAAAAATATTGAAAAAATAAATAAAAAAATTCAAAAAAAGTATTGACTTGTATACATAAGTTGTGCTACAATATTATTTAGTTTAAAATTAATGGAAAATAAAAAATATTTTAATTAAAAATTAGTAATATTTTTAAGAAAAACCAATATTTATTGCTCCATAAAAAATTACTGATTTTTTCTTTTGCAAAAAAATAAAAATTTTTTGAAAAAAGTATTGACATTAATTTTAAATGATAGTATAATTTGAAAGTTCCAAATTCATACGGAACAAAGTACATTGAAAAGTAAACAGTAAATCCTTTAAGAGACCAAGCGGTAATACAAAGTATTACCAAATAAATTTAAAGTAAA
>CANQDX010000021.1 GCA_947594065.1 uncultured Clostridia bacterium | reverse complement strand
TCCAGATCCTAATTCATCAGCTAAACCAATTTCTTTAAAAAATTTAGCAATTTTAGGATTTTTAGGATATGGAGAAAATGTTTCAATATCAATATTCCCTATTCTTTTAGCCTTATTTGCATTTTCAGTCCACATTTTATCCTTTTCTATTATCAATTTGGCTGGATATGGATTAGAAAATTCCCTATGCATAAGAATATTACTACATAATTCACGAGCAATCTTATTTCTAACATCTATTCTTTGTGTTCCTTCAATGTAGAACTTGTCATCTAAATGTTTATCAACAAAATCAATTAATCTGTCATAACTATCAAGTAGATTTGTTCTAATATCATCTCTATCATCATATCTGTCTAAATCTTTTACCCTATATATTGCATCTGTTTTATGATGTGGTAAAGCAGACATTATTGTTTTATCTTTTCCAAATATCAATATTGCTGCTAATATTAATCCTTCTTTTCCTTTTTCCTAATAATATCTAAAAGACTACTATTTAATTTTTCCATAACTTCGATTTTCCTTTCTTAAAATTTTTTATTTTTACCTCTTTCTTTTTAGGCACAATGAATAAACATATTAAAATGCCGTTTTTTAAATTTAATTTTTGTTGGATTTTCAAATTATCAGAATTAAAATTTTTTTGATAATTTGTTTTTTAGATTAAAATTTTATTTTGATATATCTAAAATAAAATAAAAAAATAGGGAAAAAAAGTTTTTATAAAAAACTTTTCTCTCCCCTATGTGAATATTATATACTATTTTTCTAAAATTGCAAGTGTTTTATAATCTTTATTTCCACATTAACTATAGTTATAACATCTAATACTATGATCTTTTTTAATCATCATTTAAAAAATTCATTACTAAATCTATAATAACTTCTTTTTCTTTTGGATTTGATTCTGCAATTAATAAAGTGAGTGCAGTTAATGTATTATTATCTATTGTTTGTTGTCCATTTTTATATAAAATACCATAAAAATTTAAAAAATATATAAACAATGTTGCTGCAATTCTTTTATTTCCATCTATAAATACGTGATTTTTTACTATTAAATATAAAAAATTGGCTCCTTTCTCCTCTATACTTTTGTAAATATATTGTCCACCAAAACTTTGATAAACATTACCTATAATTGATTCTAATCCTTTGTCTCTTTCAACTGCAAACATAGAACTCTCTTCATTGAATTTTAATTTATTGATTATTTTTATACATTCTTTATATTCAATTTTCCTATTATCTATGTTTCCATCTATTTTCTTTAATGTTCTGTGGTCATAGTCATCTAATAAATTAAGTGCTTTTGAATAATCTCCTATCACCTTTAATATTTCTTTTGCATCATTTTCTTCTAATCTTTCATCCATTCTGTTTGCTATATCAATTAATTGTATTGTTTTTTCCAAATATTCTAATCTTTTTTGATTAACTGCATATCCTTTTAAAATATAGTCTTTTAATATTTGGTTCGCCCATTTTCTAAACAAGATACCATTTTGAGACTTTACACGATACCCAACTGATATAATCACATCCAGATTATAATAATAAGTTGGTTTATTTGCAAATTCGGAATTACCGAATTTACTCATAGTTTCTTTTTCTACTAATTCACCTTCTTTATATATATTTTTTATATGCTCATTAATAGTAGATTTTGATTTTTCAAATAATTTTGACATTTGCTCTTGTGTAAGCCATACGGTTTCATCTTTTAAATTTACCTCTAATTTCACACCTTGATTTTTAAATAAAATAATCTCATTTTTTTCTTCATCCATAAAATCACATCCTTTTATAATATTTTGTAATTATTTAGTATATTTAGTTTTCTTTAAATTCAGTAGTAGTCTTTTCCTTTTTTCTAATAATATCTAAAAGACTACTATTTAATTTTTCCATAACTTCGATTTTCCTTTCTTAAAATTTTTTATTTTTACCTCTTTCTTTTTAGGCACAATGAATAAACATATTAAAATGCCGTTTTTTAAATTTAATTTTTGTTGGATTTTCAAATTATCAGAATTAAAATTTTTTTGATAATTTGTTTTTTAGATTAAAATTTTATTTTGATATATCTAAAATAAAATAAAAAAATAGGGAAAAAAAGTTTTTATAAAAAACTTTTCTCTCCCCTATGTGAATATTATATACTATTTTTAAAAAATTGCAAGTGTTTTTCATCGCCTTTTATTGCTTTTTTTCGACAATTTTTAGAAAGGAGTGTCCCCGATGGGGTCAAATGGACCTTTTTAGGAACATCCCCAATGGGGTCAAATGAGCACCGCACGAAACCCGATAGAAAAGTGCAAAGTGCCATCCGTAGCGCTGACAGCGTATGAACCGGCAGCGGTTCCTCTCGAATAATTGCCTCCTCGTATGAAAATCGGATGGTATTCGGACGGAAAGTAAAACTCGTCGCTGAGCCAGCCTGCATATTCGACTCTTCCACTTGTTTCTGCTACCGCATCTCCGTAAAAATCTTTATTTGCCACATAATTTGGCACTTTTTCATCTGTTGTTCCTTTTGCATACAAAGTAACATATTTGGTGCTGCTTCCTACTTGCATTGAAGCTCCATAGGTATTTATATTAGTATTTCCATTATTAACATAGCTTGCTACTCTTTCATATACGCCTCCACTTAAATCATAAATGCCATAAATATTGTCTGTTGAACTTTGAGCTGTATTTTCTTTATAATTTCCTCCACCGGTTGTCGCCCATACTGTCCTTTTACTGTCATCACTTGGAGAATCATTAGATGTACTATCTGCATTTATCGTTATTTCTGCTCCATTTCTTCCGTATTTGCTATGGCTTAAATATGCTACTGCTCCCCATTCGCTATTTTTCATTAAGTGTGGGTCTGAACTATTATTTATTCCATAAGGGTTCCCACTTGCATTTAAATTTAAGCATAGACTAAAAGAATCTCCAATACTAATATAATTAAATGATGGTCTATTTCCAGTAAAGGTTGGGTATTTTATTGCTTTTCCTTTTGCATTTTCTTCTGTTAATGCTGCATCTGCTATTTGATTTTGTCCATAATAATTATCCTTTATATAAATTACTTTATCTTTCCAAGAATAATTACGTGTATATTTTAGCCCGGAATCTTCTGCCGAATCTGGTTTTCCTGCTTCCCCATCATATGCTGCCTCAAATTTTGCTACCCAATAACCGGTTAATTCTCTGTCCCATCCTCCTAAGTTTACATCATTGGTAAAACTTGGGTGTACTACATAGTCTTCTGTTGCTTTATTTGCTCTAATTGCTTTCTTACTTCCATAATAATCTGTGTTTCCTTGTAAAAATACAACATCAATGGTTCCTCCATCGTTTGTTGTTCTGGAAGTTTCTGTTTCTGTATATTCTGGTAATTTTGTAATTTTATACGCAAATCTTGGGATCCATACAAACATACTTCCTTCACTACTTACTATTTTCGTATTTGCATCATATATAAGATTATCTTGTAACATAACATTTGCCCATTTTTTGCTTCCTTCTGTATAATCATACCATTCTTTGTCATCTTCGGTTGTTACTACCCAATTATTATCTACATATTTTACAGGCACCATTCCTGTTTTTAGTTCTGGTGCATTTACTTTCTTTTCTTCATTATACCCTGTAGTTGTTTGTCCTTTTAAACTATCTGTTAATTGGTCTAATGCTATTTCTTCATTTCTTTGGGCTTCTTCCCATTTATCTCTTGCATTTTTTGCGTGAGCTAATATTCCATCTCCTGTTACAGCACGTATTGCTACTACTGCTAAAATGAGTAATACGATAATTGTGATGATTAACGCAACTAATGTAATACCTTTGTTAGTTTTTGCTATTCTTTGTTTTGCCTTTACTTTTTTGTTTTTAAGATTTTTGTTCATTTTTCTTATGTTCCTCCTTTGATTTTTAGAACATTTATTAATAGATATTTTTAAAATTGTTCTACTATGGAACAATTTTATAATAAACTTAATATAAAATCAATATAATTATTTGTTTTTTTTATAAAATTATCACAAATAATATAATTTTTTTTATTTTTATTTGTCTATGAGAAAAATTAAATGGAGTGATTTATGTATAAGGTAAATAAATATAATGGCCATTTTAATGTAATTGGTCATAAGATTAAGGAAATACGTAAGCAAAATAAAATTACACAAGAAGATTTGTGTGCAAGGCTTCAGGTTTTAGGTTATAATATGAATCGTTCTGATATTTCTAAAATTGAAAATGGAAAGAAGTTTGTATCAGATTTTGAAGTATATGGCTTTTCTAAAGCGTTAAAGGTAAAGATTGAAAATTTATATAGTATAGATAAACAAGAAGAAAATATATCTTAATTTCTTCTTGTTTTTTATTTTTGGTGTAACATTTTTTTATTGTTTTAATAATATATATAAATAAGTGGAAACAATTTTTTAAAGAGTAATGGAACATTTTAAATTACTCTTGTTGGAGGTTTTTTATGAATAATGTTAATATGAATATGCTTTTGAATATGCTTTCTAAAATGGACAAAAAAGATTTAGAAAAAGGTATTGAGCAAGCGAATAAAATTTTGAATTCTAAAAATAAAGATGAAATTATGAATCAACTTAAGAATAATACTAACTTTAATAATCGTAATGAATAGGAGGCTCTAAATGAATAATGCAGAGATGTCTGATATGATACAAAAGCTAAGCGATATGATGAACCAATCTAATCATACAGATTCTGCAAATTTTGATAATACAAATACGTTATGTTCTGATTCTGAAAATATGAATTTTGATAATATACAAAATATTTTATCTAATATGAATTCTAACTCCGAAGATAATAATCAAGATAATAATTTTAATCTTGATTTTGATACTATTATGAAAATGAAAACAATGATTGATGCAATTAATTCTAGCAAAAATAGCCCTGAGGCTAATTTGCTTTTATCTTTGAAACCATATTTGAATTCTAATAGAAAGCGAAAACTTGACCAGTATATGCAGTTTTTGAATATTGCTAAGGTAATAGAAGCTTTTAATGCTAATGGTGGTGTAGGAAATAAGTGATGGATGGAAAGAAAGATGATTTATTAATTTTAGCTGTTTTGTTTTTTTTATACCACGAAGGAACACAAGATTCTTCCCTTTACATTGTGCTTATTTTATTACTTTTTAGTTAATTATTCTAATATTAATTTGTCTTCCTCAATGTATGCATAAGTTTTTCTTGATTTTGCAATTATATTTCCTTCTTCGTCTTTTTCGTCTTCTATTTCTTTTATAATATCTGAAATTCTTATTTGCTTGCAATCTATTGATGCTGCTGCAATAACTGCTTTTTTGTTTCCTTTTGCTCCAGCGTGTGCAAGCCCTCTTAACACGCCTAAAACTACAATATTGTCCCCTGCTATTACTTCTGCGCCGCCATTAACATCTCCTAATACTACAATACTGCCTTCAAATTCTATTCTTTGTCCAGAGCGCACAGATCCTTTATGGAATTTAGTTTGAGAAGATTCTATTTCCTGACTAAATGATTTTTTTATTCCGTGTAAACCTAGTTCTTGTGGAAAATCGAATAAAACATTTACATCTATTTTTTCTTGAATTATCTTTTTTATTTCATTTTTTTCGTCTTCTTTTAGTGCTTTTCCTGTTATTAATATTGGGGTTTTTGCATCTTTGTATAATTCTTTTAGTTGCACTAATTTACTTTTTAAACATTCTATAATTTCTTCTTGTGATGCTTCTTCACTTAATTTTATAATTAAATTTTCTTTTGTTAGGTTTATTTTTATGAAATTTTCCATTTTTTTATCCTTTCTTTTTTAACTTTCAACATATATTTGTGCTGACATATCTTCTTTTAAATTTTCTGTTTCTTCTATATCTGTTTTGTAATAAGCGTCTAATATTTTTTTAGCCGCTTTTGCCGCTTGTGAATTTGATGCTCCATCTTCTAAAAATACCGCTATTGCAACTTCTGAATTTTCGTAAGGAGTAAATCCAACAAACCATCCATTTGTAATTTCTCCTTTTTCTTTTGTTTTTGCTTGGGCTGAACCTGTTTTTCCTGCTACAGAATATTTGAAATCTTTAAAGATTTGATATGCTGTACCGCCTGAGGATGTTACTAATCGCATACCTGCTCTTATTGTATTTATAGTTTTACCTGATACGGTTACATCTGATGAGTGTTCTCCAGATAGACCTAATAGCTCATTAACATATCTTGTTATTTCTTCTTTTGGAATTCTGTTTCCTTCTGCATTTTTTACTTCTTTGATAAGTGTTGGAGTAACAAATTTTCCTTTATTTGCTATTATGCTAATATATCTTGCCATTTGTATTGGTGAATAATTGTTGTATGATTGTCCAATGGCTGCTGAATAGTTATTAGATGAATACCAAGTTTCACCACGATTGGCTGCTTCTTGTGTGCTTGCTACTATTCCTGCGGTTTCACCTGTAAGTTCCACTCCTGTTTTTTCTCCAAGTCCATAATATTTTGCATATTTTGCTATTGCATCTACCCCTAGTCTTCTTCCCATTTCGTAAAAGAAGTAATTGCAAGATTTTTGCAATGCTGTTTTTATATTTACATTGCCGTGTCCTCTATGATGTTCTGTATAATACCAACAAACTGGATTATGTCCATAAGGGTAAACACCTCTATCATATACGTATTCGCTTTCTGTTACTACTTTTTCTTCTAGTGCTGCTGTTGCTGTGACCATTTTAAAGGTTGAACCTGGTGCATTAGATGATTGAACAGCATTATTCCATAGTTTATTTCCCCTTTGAATATCTTGCCAAACATCTTCTTCTAGCACACCTAAGAAAACTTCCGGTTTAAAAGATGGGTAGCTACACATAGCTAATATTTCTCCATTGTTTACATTCATTAGCACTGCTGCTGCATAATCTGTTTTTTTGCCTTTCTTTTGCAATTCTTTTACATTGTCTGCTATAATATTTTCCATTTTTTCTTGCAGACCTGAATCTATTGTTAATATTACTGTATCGCCAGATATTGCTTCTTGTTCTACATACTCACCTTCTATTGTTCCGTCTACAGACATATCGATTTGCTTGGTTCCTTTTTCTCCTCTTAGATATTTTTCGAGCACATATTCTATTCCCATTTTTCCTATGTAATCGTTAATTTTATAGCCTTGTTCTGCTTTTTGTTTTAATTCTTCTTGGTCTATTTTTCTAATATAGCCTAGTATATGTGATGCCAAATCTCCCTTTGTATAAACTCTTATTGGTTCTTCTGTGATATTAATTCCTGAAAATAATGTGTTTTGTTCGTTAAATTGAATGGCACTTTTTTTACTAATATCTTCTGCTATTTTGATTGATTTTGTAGAGCTGTAGCCATTGGTTGTAATTTCATATCGAACAGCAATTATTTTTAAAGCTTCTTTTATGTCGTCGGTTGTAATTTCGTATCTTTGTTTAAAAGATTCTATACATTCTTTTTCACTGGCCTCTTTTTTTATTTTATATTTATTTTTCCAATTGTCGATTGCTTCTTGATTTGTGAAGGTGAATTTTAAGTTTGAATCAATAGGAAAGTTATTAATGTAGTTATCTTCGTTTGCTTCTAGCAGATCGATTATTCTTAAGATTACTGCATTTAATTCTTCATTACTGCTTTTTGTTTTGTATAATTCCACACTATAGCCTGTTCTGGTTGTTGCAAGAATGTTTTCATTTCTATCTTCTATATTTCCTCTTGCCGCTTCTATTACACTTTCTCTTGATAGTCTTGCATTTGATGTTAATCTATATTCTTCTCCGTGTACAATTTGAAGATTAAAAAGCTGAAAAATTAGTACAGCACCTATTATATAAACAAAGGCTGATAATAAGTTATATCTTAAATTAAAGTTTGCTTTGATCTTTTTATTTTTCAAATTGTTTATTCCTTTCCTTAGATTTAAGTTTTTAGAAATATCTTGTTAAAATTTTATTTTCTTTAAAACATTCTTCCATTTTGTAGCCTAATTTCATAATAATTGGGTAGATTATAATTGTTATTATTGCATTAAAAATTAATTCTACTAACAGAACTTCTATGAAATATATAATATTTATTTGAGCCTGATGAATAAAATAGTTGAGTAAAACAATTCCTATTTCATATATAACAGTAGCAATTGTAATCATTGTAATCATTGTTACTCTGCTGTCTTTTGAAAAGTTTTTATCTAAGTAGCCTCCAATAAAGCCAATAATACCTAGCATTATTCCAGATATTCCTATGCTTTTGCCTATAAAAAAATCAAGGCTTATTCCAAATAATATACCAAATGTTGTTCCAATGCCCTTTCCTGCAAATAGTCCAATTGTTAAAACTAAAATAACAATTAAATTTGGTTTTATTCCTGCTAAATTAAACCATAAGAAAAAATTTACTTGTAATAAGTAAATGAATAAAAATGATAGGATTAAGCAAGTAATTACTGCAATTTTCTTCATTTTGCTCCTTCTTTCTTTTGGTTTTTTTCCTTGATTTTTATTATTCGTTTGTAATAACTAATACAGCTTCTAGGTTTTCAAAATCAACAGCTGTTTCTACTATAAAGCTCCTATCTGTAATATTTTTTGTTTCGTTTATTGTTTTAATTACTCCAATATATATTCCTTTAGGGTAAATTCCTCCCATACCTGAGGTGTGAAGTTTTTCTCCTTCTGTTAGTACGGTATCGGTTGAAACATAAGTAGCCCTAAGAGTATTTTCGTCTAGGGTTCCTCTACAAATTACATTATCTTTTGAATTTTCCAATGTACTGCTTACAACATTAGAGCTATCTATTAGAAGTTGTACTTTTGCTGTGTCTTTTGTTGTAGAAATAATATGCCCTACAAGCCCTTCTGCTGCAATTACAGTCATATTTTCTTTTACGCCGTTATCTGTTCCTACATTTATTACATAAATTCTAGAGTAATTGCTGATGTCTTTATTTATAACATAGGCTGGTACAGTTTTATAGCCTTTATATTTATCTGTTAAGTTTAGATATTCCTTTAATGTAGAGTTTTCTGCTTGAATAATTTCTAACTGCCTTAGTGATTCTTCTAGCTGTATATTTCTTTGTTTTAGCTGTGTGTTTTCTTCTTTTAGAACATCCATTGTTGCAAAAAATTGGTCATTTCCAGCTAATTTATTTTTTATGAATGTAATTCCACTTTGAATAGGCATAATGAGATTACTAAATGCATTTTCTATATAGGAAAATTGGCTTAATTTTAAATTAGATATAAATACAAGAATTACCAAAAAGATGATTGTAATAATAATTCCCGCCATTCCGCTTCTTTTTTTATTCAACTTTTTATTTCCCTTTCATTTCTAATTTGAATTATACAGCTTTAGTTTATTTCATTTTTTTAGAACTTGCTAATATTGATTTTAGTTTTTCTATGTCTTCTAGTGCTTTTCCTGTTCCTCTTACCACTGCATTTAGTGGAGAATCTGTAATATATACTGGTATTCCTGTTTTTTGACTTATTAATTTGTCTATATTTTTAATTAATGCTCCTCCACCAGTTAGTATGATTCCTCTTTCCATTACATCTGAAGATAATTCTGGTGGTGTTTTTTCTAATGCCATTTTTATTACATCTACAATACTTGCTATTGGCTCTGCCATTGCTTCTCTTACTTGTTCTGAATCTATTTGAGTTATTTTAGGCAAACCTGTATTTAAATCTCTTCCTCTTATTTCCATTGTTTCTGTAGATACTAAAGGTAGGGCGCATCCAATATTAATTTTTATTTCTTCTGCTGTTGTTTGTCCTATTGCTAAGTTCATTTCTTTTTTTACGTAATTTATAATTGCTTCATCTAGTTCATCTCCAGCAATTCTTAGAGAGTCGCAAACTACGATTCCTCCTAAAGATATAACAGCTACTTCTGTTGTTCCTCCACCAATGTCTACTACTATATTTCCATTTGGTTCTGCAATTTCTAGTCCTGCTCCAATTGCAGCTGCAATTGGCTCTTCTATTAAATATACTTCTCTTGCTCCTGCTTGTAGAATTGATTCTTCTACTGCTCTTTCTTCTACTTCTGTTATTCCAGATGGAACTCCAACTACTACTCTTAGTTTTCCAATTCCATATCTATGGCATACTTTTTGTACAATATTTTTTAGAAGCATTTGTGTTGCAGTAAAATCTGCAATTACACCATCTTTTAATGGTCTAATTGCTTTTATTTTATCTGGTGTTCTGCCTAACATTTCTTTGGCTTCTCTACCTGTTGCAATAATTTTGTTTGTTTCTTTATCTATTGCTACTACTGATGGCTCATTTAATATTATTCCTTTTCCTCTAAGTGTAATTAATATGTTGGCAGTTCCTAAATCTATTCCCATATCTCTTGATGATAGGCTAAAATTCATTTTCATACCTTTAAATCATTCCTTTCTAAAACGCAATTTATTTTATTATTTTGTTCTAAATATACTTTCAAATTGATTATCACCTATTATAATGTGATCTAAAAATTGTATTCCCAAAATTTCTGAGGCTTCATATATTTTATCTGTTATTTGATAATCTGCCTTGCTAGGTGTTACATCTCCACTTGGATGGTTATGTACTAAAATCATTTTGGGGGCTTGCATTTTAATTGCTTCGTTTAAAATTTCTTTTGGTTCTATCATAGCAAAATTTGTTCCGCCATACGATATGTCTTTAATTTTAATAATTACATTTTTACTGTTTAATAATATTAATTTTGCTTTTTCTCTTTTTTCATATCTCATCTCATTCATCAGTAAGTTTGCTACATCTTTTGAGCTATTAATTTTTATTTTTTGTTTATTAATTGGTTTATTCATTCTTTGTGCAAGCTCACACACTGCTAGAAGTTGTATTGCTTTAACTTTTCCTACGCCTTTTATTTTCATATAATCTACAATAGATACATCTTGCAAGAATGATAAATCTTCTTTTTCTGTGTTTTCGTTTAGTTTTAATATTTCTTGTGCTATTCCTACTGCTGTTCGTTCTTTTGTTCCAGTTTTAATAATGATTGCCAATAGTTCAGCATTTGTTAGTGCCTTTGGTCCATAATTTTCTAATTTCTCATAAGGCCTTTCTGATATTGGTAGTTCTTTCATTTTAATATTCATTTTGGGCTCCTTTCATTGTGCTCCCCTTTTTATTTTGTCTTTTCCCCCAAAAAGAATTCCTTTTTAACTAAATTTTTCTATAAATAAAAATAGATAAAATTAGTCCTATAATGCTTGCAATATTAATTTTAAAAGATAGTGCAAAAGTTAATTTTATAATGCTTAAATCAAGCTCAAGTGGAGCTGTTAATCCAAATGATTGTCCATACCCTAACCACCATAAGAAATCAATTCTTCCAGCTAATTCTCCTAATAGTCCTCCTACTACTAATCCTGATAAAATAAATATTAATAAAATCCATATATTTTTTTCTTTCATTGCCATATTTTTTCTTCCTTTCATTACCTCTTATATTAAATATAAGTTCTTTTGTTTTTTCATTACACATAACATTTTACACTCAATCTTTGTTTTAGTCAAGATGTTTTCTCTTATATACTTACGGAAATAGTAAATTTTCAAGATTATTTTTTTATATAGCTTCTGATGATTTCATTTTTTAAATATCTATGGTACTTTTTTTGACTTTGTTTAATATATTATATAAATTACCAAAATTTGTTCATTTATTTTATTTGCTTTCAGTAGTATAATTAAATTAGATATATAGGTGATTGTCTATCATTTAGAAGGGAGGATGTGTTAGTTTATATAACTAGCATAGACTTATAAAATGCAAATTAAAAAAATTAATAATGATAAATTGAAAATTATTTTAAGTTCAAATGATTTAAGTGAGAAAAACATTGATATAGATTCTTTTTTATCGAATTCTGTGGAGTCTCAAAATTTGTTTTTTGAAATTTTAGATTTAGCAGAAGAGGAATATGATTTTAACATTGAAAATAATAAGGCGATTGTGGAAACAATTAGCTTAGATAATAATATTTTTGTTTTAACAATTACTAAATTAAAAAATGATACTCTTACATATCAAAATTCTTCTAGAATTTATTGTTTTAATAATATTGATGATATTTTTCACATAGATTCTTTAGCTGTTAAAGAGCTTATTAAAAAAGCTTATATTTATAAATATAATGATAGATTTTATTTGATTTTTGAGGAAGTTAACCCTTCCATAGAAACAATTTTATCTGAATTTTCATCTCCAGTAAAAGATTATTCATATTTAAGCGATATATTAATTGAATATGGAGAAAAAATAAATTAAAGGTTCTAATTTTTTAGAACCTTATTTTCTTTTAAATACTATTTTTCTTGTATCTGTTATTTCTTGATTTGATGATCCTTCTTGAATAATATTTCCTACTGGCAATTCTAATTCTATATTTGTTTTATATGATATATCTGATTCTAAATATAATGTTAAATCAAAAGATATTTTTGTTTTTATTTCTTCGTAAGATATATCTACTTTGTTTAATAGTCTTCCATTGTGTTCCATAGTTTCTTCATTAGATGTGTAATTTTTTCCTGTTTTGTTTAATACTCGTATAATCAGCGTACTTCCTTGATTAGAGATTTTTAAGTTTTTTATGTCTGATTGTGTATCGCCTCGAAATTCTATGGAATCTGTTATTTTATATTCATCTAAATAGCGAAATGGCATTGTTCCTTCTTCTGATGGCCTATATAATTCTATTGTGCCTATTTGCGGTTTCTTATCTATTTGAATGTTGTCTATTACAATACTTTTTATAGCATCTACATTTTTATAGTTTTTGTTTTTTTCAATATTTAGATAAATGTCGTTATTCTGGTAAATTTGAATATCCCATTTATATTCTTTGTTTTCCTTTTCTTGATATCCTTCTGCATTACTAATTACAATAATGCTAGATAACTTAAAAGGCATATTTTGCTCTCCTTCTACTTGGTATTTTAAAATTAGCAGTGCAATAACTGCAATAATTAATACAATGATAACAAAATATACCCCTTTTAATATTAGACTTTTTATTTTTGATTGTTCGTCCATCTAATTCTCCTTATATTTTTTGGGTTCTAACTTCTTTGAAAAATTTTTTTAAGATTGAACTACATTCTTCTTGTAAAATTCCTGTTTCTATTTCTACTCTAGCATCAGATTGATATATTTCCATAATGTTTATTTTTGAGCCACAGGCTCCAGATTTATTCTCTAGAGTTCCTATATATAACTTTTTTATTCTGGATTGAATTATTGCTCCTGCGCACATTGGGCAAGGCTCTAACGTTACATACATTTCGCAATCATTTAGTCTCCAATTTTTTAATTTTTTGCAGGCTTTTTCTATTGCCAGTATTTCAGCGTGCTTAATTGGACTATTCTTTTCTTCTTTTTGATTATATGCTCTTGCAATAATTTTACTATCTTTTACGATTATAACGCCTACGGGAACTTCTAATTTTTGATATGCTTTTTGGGCTTCTTTTAGAGCTTCCTTCATAAAATGTTCTTTATTTTCCATTTTTCAAGCACGTCCTTTTAATTTCTATTATTTTATATAGTTTTTTTATTTTACTTTATTTATTTTAGCAATTGGTATTGCTAAAATACTATATAATTTTCCATTACATTCTTTGAATAATTTTAAAAGTTTATTTCCATTATAAATTCCATATCTATAGTAATCTATGCATTGTTTCATTTTTTCTCTTGGTGGTATCTTCTTCCATTCCATACATTTATTGCATAAATATCTCATACTTTCAGGATTTTTCTTTAAATGATTTTCTATATTTTTACTCAAGCCATCTGGCATATATTCAGTTATATAAATTACATCATTAAAGTATCTTTGCTTGTAACCATCTTCTGCTATTTGATACCATACAATACTTTCAAATATGAATTTTTCGTTTTGAATTTTTGGAAATCTATATTTCTTTAATATTTCTGTTTTGAATACTTCTGCTCTATCTCCCTTTATGTTATATTTGAATCTATAATCAATAGCATCTGTATCTATATATTCTAAAGAGTAATATTTGTTCTTTTTTCTTTGTTTTTCCCCGCAAAATTCTAAATGTGGGTTTCCATTGCTGTCGCCTCTAAGACCTACAACGCCAACAAAATCTTTCTTATCTTTTACATTGTTATAATTTTTTCTGGTTTTTTCTACAGCATCATTGGTTAAATAATCGTCTGAATCTACTATCATAAATAATTCATTATCATTAGCAATTTCCAGTGCATCATTTATTGCTGCAGGCTTTCCGCCGTTTTCTTTTTTAATATATTTAATACTTATTTTATTTTCTTTTATAAATTTTTGTATAACTTTTTCTGTGTCATCTGTTGAACCATCATCTATTATTAGCCAATCAAAATCGCCATCTGTTTGATTTAATAATGATTGGTATAAATTATTTATAATATATGCTCTGTTGTATGTTGGTGTAAATATAGTTAATAATTTTGTTGCTTCCATTTTTATGGCTCCTCTCATAATACAATGATTGCTTGATAAGGTTTTAAGACATTGCTTATTTCTTTATAATTATTTAATAATACTTTTTCATATTTTATATTTATGTTTTTTTCTTGATTGCTAAAGTTACAAATTATTTTTATGTCATAATTTTTATCTTTTCTTCTATATGCAATAATCTCATCATCTTCTATTTCTATTGGTTCAAAGTCTCCATATATGATAGTATTGCTAAACTTACTGGTTTTTCTTAATTCAATCATTTGCTTATAAAAATTAAATATTGATTTATCACTTTTTTTATCTTTTTCTAAATTTATATTTTTATAATTTTCATTAATTTTTATCCAAGGTTCTACATTAGAAAAACCTGCATTTGCTTCATCTGACCATTGCATAGGTGTTCGTGCGTTATCTCTACTTCTTTTGTTTATAAATTCTAGGGCCTGCTCATTTGTATAACCTTCTTTAATTGCTCTATTATATTGTGAAATGGAATTAATATCATCAAATTCATCTATACTTTTTCTTTTGAAATTTTCCATTCCAATCTCTTGACCTTGATATATAAATGGCGTACCTTTTACAAAGAAGTACATTACTCCTAACATTGTTTTGGAATAATAGTTTATTTGGTTTTCATCTTTTATATATTTATTAACAGCTCTTGGTTGGTCGTGATTTTCTATAAATTGTGCTTGCCAACCTAAGTCTTTAATATTTAATTGTGACTTAATAAATTTTTCTTTAAATTCTTTTTTGGTCCAGTTCGTTCTTTTAAACCAATCTTCATTTATTACATCTATATATGTAATATCGAAATTGAACATCATACTGAAATTGCCATTTTCACCGATATATTTTCCTAATTTTTCTTTTTCTACTCCTACTGCTTCTGTTACAGTTAAGCAATCATATTTATCAAATGTGTTTTGTCGCAATTCCTTGTAATATTCTTCTACACCATCAATTTCTCTTACATATTTAAAACAATTACATAACCCATCTTTTGCATCTGGCTCTCCATTTTGTAAGAAGTTCGACTTTTTTATACAGTTAATTGCGTCTAGTCTAAACCCCTTAACTCCTCTACTAATCCACCAATTTATCATTTTATATAATTCTTGTCTTACTTCTGGATTTTCCCAATTTAAGTCTGGTTGCTGTTTTGTAAATGTGTGAAAATAGAATTCATTACTGTTTCCTATTTCCTCCCATATTGAACCACCAAATACACTTCTCCAATTATTAGGAGGTCTATGATTATTTCCTTTTCTTATTATGTAATAATCTCTATATTTACTATCTGGATGGTTTAATGCTTCTAAAAACCACTTGTGTGTATTTGAAGTATGATTTAAAATTAAGTCCATCATAATTCCTATATTGTGTTTCTTGGCTTCTTGCACAAGTTTGTCAAAGTCTTTAAGTGTTCCAAATTGTTCCATAATTTGATAATAGTCTATAATATCATATCCATTATCTGCTACTCCTGACTTATATATTGGACTTAGCCAAATTAGGTCTATTCCTAATTGTTCTAAATAATCTAGCTTTGAAATTATTCCTTGTATATCTCCAATTCCATCTTCATTTGAATCCATAAAACTTTTAGGATAAATTTGATATGCTACTTTTTCTTTCCACCACTTTTTTTCCAACATATTACCTCTTTTATCTTATAGCTTTTTTATCTTTCTTCTTTTAGATATTCATAATATGATTTACTATCTTCGTATCTATTACTTTGTAATATAATATTTAAAACTCTTGTTGCACACCTTTTTAAATCAGTTAATTTTAATGTTTTATTGGCTACTGCCTCTTTTAGTTCCCTATAATTTTTTAGGTTTCCTGGCATTATTAAGTCGTTTCCTGCTGTTATACATCCTTGACTTGTTGAGGTTCCTAGTGTTGCAATTGACCAATCTGTCATAACTATTCCTTTAAAGTTCCACTCGTTTCTTAGCACTTTTGTACATAATTCAACACTACTTGCAGGATTAACTCCGTTTACCATATTATATGATGTCATAACAGCCATTGGACTTGCCTCTTTTATAGCGATTTCAAATCCCATTAAATATATTTCTCTTAATGTTCTTTCTGAAACAACGCTGTTTGCGTGTACTCTATTAGTTTCTTGATTATTACAAACAAAATGTTTTATTGTTGTTCCTACTCCTGAGTTTTTTTGAACCCCTTTTGTTAAATGTGCTGCCATTTTTCCACTAATTAATGGGTCTTCTGAGAAGTATTCAAAATTTCTGCCACATAATGGATTACGATGTATGTTCATTGCTGGAGCAAGCCAAATTGTAATTCCAAATTCGTTCATTTCTTCTCCAACAGCCATTCCCATTTTTTCTATTAATTCTGTATTCCACGTTTGCGCCAATACTGTAGCAATTGGAAATGCAGTACAATATTGATAATATGTATTATCTCCTAATTCATATTCATTTTTTAACCTTATACCTGCTGGTCCATCTGATAATATTATGTTTTGAATATTGTATTTTTCTTTTAATTTTAAAGTTGTTTCCCCTGCTGTACCTGGAACAGTTGGATCTCTCCATATAATTTTTTCAGTTCCTTCAATATACTCACCACAAACTAAGCTGCATAATTCTTCTACAGTTAGTTTTTCTACTAATTCTTTTGCCTTTGAATCCTGATTTTCTATTGGTTTGTAACTTATAATATTTGTTTTTATTTTTTTAGTATCTAATTGTAGTTTTGGAATACCTTTTATTATTGAATATTGCGCTTTTGGTGCCTCTATTTCTATTAGGTCTTCTTCTAATTTACATATATTTGTATTTTTTTCTACAATTACATCATTTTTTAATTCTATATATGCTTCTACTTTGTTATTTTTTGATGAATTCCCTACTCTTAATGTATAAATTCCTTTTTCCAATATCCATTCTGCAGTGCTTTCACAATATGATTTCATACTTGTTATATCAAATACAATATTTAATTCTTCGCTCTTTTCTGGAGCTAAATTTGAGGTTTTTGCAAAAGCTACTAATCTTTGATATTCTTTTTTTAGTTTATTTTCTGGGGCAGACATATATACTTGCACTACTTCTTTTCCAGAATATTTTTTTCCTTTATTCTTCACTTTGACAATACAATTAATTTTTGTATTTTCTATAAATACTTTTTTAACTTGTATATCAAATTGCGTATATGATAATCCATAGCCAAACTCGTATAATGGTTTTACTTTAAAACTATCAAAATATCTATAGCCTACATAAATTCCTTCGGAATATTTTTCTACTGCTATATCTTCATCATTGTTTCCAAATGTTTCTGCATTAGGATATTCCTCATATTTTCTTGCAATTGTATCTGTTAATTTTCCACTAGGTGTAACCTTTCCTGTAAGTATTTGTACTAATGCGTCTGCACCTCTCATTCCGGCTTGTAACATATATATTACAGCTCCTATTTGAGGAATTTCTTCTACAAAATTTGTATCTATTATACTGCCTGAATTTATTACAACTATTACATTTTTATATTCTTTTGCAAGTATTTCTAGGTTTTGCTTTTCTATATCAAATAATTGATAGTCGCCTTTTATGTTTTGCCTATCTGCTCCTTCACCAGAAATTCTACTTATTACATATATTGCTGTATCTGTTTTAGAATCTTTTATATCTTTTTGTGATATTAACCTACCTGCAGGCATAGTAAAAGGAATTGTATAAATTAATGCTTCTTCTGAATATTCTCCCTTAAATTGATCATAGGTTTCTTGCCATCTTTCTCTTGCTTTTTTATATATTTGGTCGTAATCTTCTATCCATTGCATCGTTGTTATTTTATATCCAGCTTGGTTTAGTGCATCTTCAATTGTAATGCTTTTTCTTTCATTAACTTCTCCTGAACCTAATCCTCCTTTTACTGTTTTTCTTGCACCTGCACCATATAATGCAATGTTCATTTCTTTTGTTATTGGTAGTATATTGTTATTTTTTAATAATACTATTCCTTCTTCTGCACAAGTTTGCGCTAAGGCTGCATTGTCTATTTCTCTTTTTGAAATTTCGCCTCTTGTATTTCTTGCGAACTCTTTTTCTTTCATTATAAATTCTCCTAATTAATTTTCTTTCTTTTGTTGCTCTATATTTTTTAAATAATTTGCTCTTTTTATTTTTTGTTCTTTCTTGAAATTATGACTCTCTTTTATTTCTGCAATTTTTCTTTTTACGGGATTTTTTATATGTTTTACACTTAAAAATTTTCTTGAGTCGAAATTACCCCAACTGTAAGAAAACCAGTGGATTGTATAAGTATTTTCTGTTATTAATGATTGTTTAAATAGTTTTCCTCCACCTGAATCGTATGGTGAAAAATATTCTTTTGGAAATATTTTTATTTTCTCTTGTTCTTCTTTTGGCATTTTATTGTATATGTCTGTCATAATTACAGGAATTATAAATAGTGGTGAATCCATTATTTCGTTATTGTAGAAATCAAATATTCTCTTTATAAATGGATTGTTTTTTTCAGCTCCTATTAATCCTGTTCCTATTTGTTTATTTTCTTTTTCAATTGTACATTCTTCATAACCTAATAATAAATTGTTATCTAATAAATCGTCTAGTGGCTTTATAGCTTGCACATCTGTATCTATATATATTCCACCCTGTTCATATAAGATTTTTATTCTTAGATAATCTGCCATAAATGCATATAAATTACGTTTTCTGCATTCTGCAAAGTATTTGCTTTCTTGTGATATCTTGTCTAGGTCCAAGTTTTTTTCGTTCCATTCTATGAATTCATAGTCTGGCATTTTGTCTTTCCACGTGATTAAACAAACTTCTGTTAATTTATCTTTTGGTCTTCCTCCTAACCATATATAATGTACTTTTTTTGGTATCATATTTCTTTTCTCCTTTATATTTTCAGTTATTTTTGTATATTACTAATGTTCTTTCACTTCCATCTAAGTTTATTCTATCTGGATTTTCTAAAGTATGTTTTATTTCTTCTTTATTTTCAAAATATTGCATACATCCATCAGAATATGCAGCAATATACTTTGCTTTTTCCAGAGGAACTTTGTATATTTTAACAAATTCCATAGCTCTATCTTCACCTGTTAAAGCTCCATAACCTACTTTTTCTCCATTATATGTTACTATATTATTATTACGTAATCCTGCTCTTATTAATAGCCTATATCGTGGATCCATCCAATTGTATTCGCCATTTTTTAAATATTCATCCTCGAATTTTTCCATCCACAAATGGTCGTTTTCTGTTGTAAAAATTTCGTTATATTCTTCATCATAAACTTTAATATAACAATCGCCTATTCCAAAACAGTATAAATATTGTTCAGTTATTATTCCTCCTACAGCTTCTGAACAATATAGGTCTTCGCCAACATAATCTATTTTTCTATTTTGATTAATAGCCCATACATCTTTATTTGCTTTTTCAATTGCTTTTTTTACATCTGTTTCATCAGCATTTTGAACATTTTTCAGATATTTAACAAAATTATTTGCTATGATTTTTGATGCTTCAAATGCACCACTTGGGTTTGGATAATGTTCTGCAATATATGTTGCTTCTTCTTTAGTTTTAGGATAAGGCCTTATATCTCCTGCGATTAAATCCCTTGTTACTCCATCTGCAACACAAAATATACTTCCTTCAAGATAGTAGTAATCTTCTTCTGGAAACTGAATTCCATATTTAGTGTACATTTGATTTTGATATCTTTTACTATATTGTAATTTAAACATTCTTATTACCTCTTACTACTTATTTTTAAATTCGTCATTATATTTTGCCATTTGTTCGTAATTTTCTAATGTTGGAAATGAAATTCTTTTTCTTATATTGTCTGGAATACTCTTTCTGTATTCTTTAAGTATGTTCATTTCTATTATAGCGTTATCATAATCTTTACTTTTTATTAAAGCCATTAATTTTTTCAATGTATTATGTACTATATCAATTTTTAATTCGTTACTTAAATTAAAATACCATTCAAATTCTTTTAAACATTCTATTTTTTCACTATCGCTTAATTCTTCTGTATCAATTAATTGACATACAACATAAGCGTTTTTCTTAGCATATACATATCTATAATAATTTATTTCGTTGTTGGCTTTAAAGCTTTCATAGATTACTTTATATGCCTTATTTATTCCTTTGAAATATTCCAAAGAACATTTTTTAGAAGTTGAATTTGGTACATTTCTGTATAAATACATTACTTTAGATGTATAGTATCCATCGTTTGCTTTTATGTAGCATAGTGAAGTAAAATAATCATCTTCTGAAGGTTTTAATATTTTGAAAACTACACCTTTTTCTTTTAAAAATTTTGTATTGTATATTTTATTCCAAACTGTTGAATTCATTACAAAAAAAGACTTCCTATAATCGTGTATATCTAGCCTAAATTCCTTGTATTTATCTGTATCAAATGCTGGGTTTTGCCACTTTTTTCCGTCTTCATCAATCATTTGGTAATTTCCTATTACATAGTCTGTCTTGCTCTTTTCAATAGTTTTATACATACTTTCGCAAGAATCTTTTTCGAATAAATCGTCTGCATCTAAGAACATTATATATTTACCTTTTGCAATGCTTATTCCTGCATTTCTTGCATCAGCTTGTCCGCCATTTTCTTTGTGAATTACACTTATTCTTTCATCTTTAGTTGCGTATTCATCGCATATTTTACCTGAGTTATCTTTTGAGCCGTCATCTACCAAAATTATTTGTATCTCTTTAAGTGTCTGTCCTATTAATGATTCTATTGCTTCTTTAACATATTTTTCTGCATTGTAAACTGGCACTATAACAGATACCTTTATGTCTTTTTCCATTTTATTTCTCCTTTATTGTTCAATAAGAAAGTTTAAAATTTATATATTTTCAATTTTTTTGTCCAAATATTTTTTACTTATTGTTTTAGTTTTTTTCTAATCAATAGTTATTATGTATATTTGCATCTTTTTTATTTTATCTTTTATAATATATCACAATATTATGTTTTATGCAAGATTTTGTAATAATTTGATTACCTTTTAGCAGGAAAGATTAGAGATTTATTAAATAATTTTTAAACACAAAAAATCAGAGAAATATTTTCTCTGATTTTGGTGTGCCTAGGCGGACTCGACGAACCAAGTATGCTTTTTTATGGTACGTGAATTGTTTACTTTAATTTTAATTTCTCATCCATCGTTTCTAATCTATGCACACTACTATTGTCATTTAATAATTGTAATTGTTTTTTTGCTGTATTATTTAATTTTACAATTCTTTCATTTTGAGAAATTCCACTAGTTATCATTTCAGCATTTAAATTTTCAAGGTTTGCTAAAACAACTAAATGCAAAATATCTGTATAATCTCGAATATTACCATCCAAATTAGGATTTTTATCTCTCCATTCTTTTGCTGTCATTCCAAATAGAGCAACATTTAAAACATCAGCTTCGTCCGCATATACATATTGTTTTTGCTTTTCAGTTAATGTTGGGACAATAAATTCTTTTATACTATCTGTATGAATAATATAATTAGTTTTAGATAATTCTCTTTTTACAGACCATTCAATTTTATTTTGATATGACTCATTAATTTTTAATCTTTCAAATTCAGTTATTAAATATAACTTAAATTCTGGACTTAACCAACTAGCAAACTCAAAAGCAATATCTGGATGTGCAAATGTTCCAATACTATATCTACCACCTTTTGCAATAATTCCAATACTATTTATTCTTTTTATCCATTGTGTAGGCGACATAGCAAAAGAGTTTTTTCCGTATTCAGTTTTAATTTGATCGAATTCGACCAAATTAAAATTAGAATTATGAAGTTGTTCCCATAAACCAATATAATCAATTGTACTTACTCTTCTTAACCAATTCTTTACAGTAAAAGATGGATCAGTTGATTTTTGATATTTAGCTAAATCAGTTAAGGATATAAAGTCTGTTTTATTAATTTTAATAACACTTATGGGAGTGTCTTTTACTATTATTTCTGTTTTAACAAGTTTATTTCTCATAATGAATATCACTTCCAATCTATATGAATTTTCAACATATTATAAAACAATTGTTTGTGAAAGTCAAGTAAATTTTTCAATAAATAAAAATTTTTTCTTGTTGTCCATTCAAAATTCAATAGCAACAACATCCAATATATATTTTTATGCAATTATTCTTTTTATTTCTTTTTCAAATAATTCATCTGCTGTCTCATATCCTAATATTGCTCTTGGTTTTCCATTTATCTTTTTTAATATATTTTCCAATT